>JANWLE010000081.1 GCA_025451035.1 Solirubrobacteraceae bacterium | reverse complement strand
CGCGAGTGACAAACATTGAGGTTAGGAATTAGCCCAATGCGGGAAGCATTGGTGTCATCCACGCACAGCCACAACCCAGACCGGAGCTGCAATGCTGCTGATCCCAGTGGCCGTGGGGGTGTGGCTATTGCTCTCTGTGCTGGTCGTGGCGCTCTGCCGGGCCACCGCATTCGCTGACCAGGCGCTCGCGGCGCAGCTTGACCGTCTCGACATGCGCGCCTCCTACGGCGAGCGCACCGAATCCCCCTGGCGCAAACTCGAAGAGCGGACGTGGGAACTCCACAGACACGGCTCCGGCGCCAGCCATCTCCTCGGCAACGAACGCACCGAGCGCGCTCTGGCGTCGTGGCCCAGGACGCCGCGGGGACTCGAGCACACCCGCCGGCTGTCGCGGTCCCCGGCTGGGCGGCGCCCGCAGTAACGTAAGTCGGCCGAGACGACCGCCGCATTCCGAGGGCATAGACCGAGCTCGAGGCGTGAGCACCGGTAGGTCGCTCGATGTCATCTCCAGTAGGTGCCCGTGACCAGATACAACGGCACCTGCTTTGTATGTTTGGGCGACGGCGATCAGGTGGTCGTCGTCTGCGTCAGCCGTCTTGAGAGATGCGAAGGCAGCATCCGGATGTGGCGGAGGCGGGAGACAGATAAAAGGCAGGGCACAAAAGTGGCCAGCTTTCTAGTGAGTCATCCCGTCGCCAGCCACACCCTCGCGAGAGACCCGGACGCCACCACTGCTCACCACTGCGTTACGCCTACGACTCCGCACAGTGGTGAGCACCTACCGCGCCACAAGAGCCAGGCAGACAACAAGACGCTACACGGCTCCCTAGCGCACGCGATCACGTTACCTCAGATGCCCCAGATTCACTCAAATTGGTAGGAAATTGACACAACCGAGCGACCTCCAGCCCAGGCCGGAGGTGCACCGCCGGTCTGGGGCGCCGGTTGCGATAGATCCGGTCTGGCCACCTTTGTCGGCGCGAAGCCGCTGCCTACCGAGCGCGCGGCGGGTGCGCGTTCTCGCGCGCCGGGCGTAGGACCCACGCGCCACCCACGGTGTTCGCCCGACGCAGACGGTCGGCTTTCCACGGATGCCTCTCGGAACGGAGTCGGGCAGCCTTATTCAGGAGAACGACCTACAAGAATGGAGTCATCATGGATCGTCCGACCAGTCGCCGGCCATCGGCGGCAATGCTTGTGGCGTTGTTCGCGCTCGTGCTGTCGATGGGCGGCGGCGCCGCCCTAGCCGCCAAGCATTATCTGATCAGCTCGACGAGTCAGATCAGCCCGAAAGTGCTCACCAAGCTGAAGGGCAAAACCGGCCCGCAAGGCAAGACGGGATTGCAGGGCTCTCAGGGCCTCCAGGGGCCGCAAGGCATCAAGGGCGATGCCGGTGCGAACGGCACCAACGGCATCAACGGCACCAACGGTGTCGCAATAGTCCAGCGGACAACCGGCTCGGCTACTCCAGGCGACGACGCCGGGGACCCCGCGAACACCACGCTCTCAAACGCCAGCTTCAGCAATCCGGCGGCCAACACCGACAACCTGTTCTTCGCCAAGGCCACGTTCACCCCACCTACAACGTGCACCCTAAGCCACCCCAGCGAAGAAAACGCCTTCGTCGGAGCCGGCGGGCAAGTCGATTCCAACACCCAGATCTTCGGCGGCGGCGGCCCCTTCACACCGGGTGAACCAGCCAACATCATGCAGCTGGGTATCGCGAGCGCCGCGGCGCTCGGCGCGGGGCCACACACGTTGACCCTGGACTTCCACACCAACTGCAGCGGAAGCGGGCAGCACGGCTCCATCACCAACATCGTGATCGACACGGCGACCGTCGGCTAGTGACCTGAATCGTTGATTCGTTGGCGTTTCATGGCTCAATCTCGGCGAGCCCGCGTCCGGGCGCCCCGGAAATCGACATGCAGCGCTCGGCTCCCCAGCACGGATGGGTTCTAGCGTTCCGGATCCTGGCGCGCTAAGAACCTGTTACAAGCAGCCCTTGCGTCAGCTTTGCGGGTTTCCCCCCGTATCTATATGTGCAGGGCAGGGTTATCAATCGAACTGCGGGAGAACAGTGCGCGAGAAGCCTCGACTTCGCCGTTACATGCGCCCCTGGGCGTTTCGGCTGATCCAGCCTGCCTTTCGCTACAGCCCCTCCCGCGGCGCGTACGTGCTGCGCCTGCTCGGCGGCCGGTGGGGCCCGGTGGTGCGCCCGGGCTCAGTCTCGGCGGCGGGCGAGCACACCACCGCCGAGTAGCGCTGCGGCGAGCCGCGGGGAGGCCTCGGGCCTGGCGTTTGTTGCGGGGCGCGGCCCCTCTGCGCTAGGTGATCGTGATCGGCGTGCCGACCGGCATCAGCTTGCTCAGGCGCACGATGTCGGCGTTGCGCATGCGCACGCAGCCATGGGATATGTGCCCCGGGATCAGCCACGGTTCATTGGTGCCATGGATGCCGATCTGGCCCTCGTTGGGCCATTCGGTCAACACGCCCGAGTGTGCCGAGGTGCCGAACGCGAACGCCCCATACAGTCCGTTTGCTTCAGGCGGGCTGAGGCTCTCTTCGACGAAGAACTGCCCGGCGGGCGTGGGCCACTGAAGCTGACCGACGCCGACCCGCGCCTTGAAGACCACCCGCCCGTCGCGGATGAGCGTCGCGGTCAGGCGCTCGCGGTCGACGCGCAGCCACGTGCGCACCTGCCTGAGCGGGCTCAGATCCCGTGTCGGCACCCAGCCGGTGACGTTGTTCGGCCGCTGCGCGAGACGCACCCGCGTCCAGCTCGAGGAGCGAGAGCCGCCCGTCTGCTGCAAGGCGAGCACGACCGTCGAGGTGCCCCAGAACGTCTGCGTGCGCAGGGCGCCAACCACCGTCGCTGAGCCAAGCGGCTTTGTGCGCGCGAAGGCCGGCGCTTCCACGAACGCGTAGCTAGAGGTGTAGCCGAGATGGCTCACCGCCCGCACGGCAACCGCGGCGAAGTGGTGCCTTGCGGCGCCGCCAGGCTGTGCGGCGCCCGCCTGCGCGGGCACTGAAATAGTTGGGGCGGCGATGAACGCCGCCCCAACTAGCAACCATCTGAACAATCTGGCTCTTACGATGACCTACCCGGTGAAGCCAGGGCTCCGCGTGGCGTGCGTGACGTGGTGGGCAGCCTTCTTGTGCGCCTTCTTGTGCTTCTTGCCCTTGACGGTGATCTTGCCGATTACCGTCCTCACGCCGCCGGAGACCGTGACCGCGCTGGCGGTCAGTTTGCCGGTCTTAGCGAGAGCCGCCTTACCGGCTTCGGTCAGTTCGACCTGCACGTTGCCTGTGCTGTTGGCGGCGATCGAGTACGTGGCGCTGCCGTAGACCGTTGCGGCAGACGTGTGCGCCCGCGAGGACGACCCGTTCGGCGGCAGCAGATACAGCGTGCCTTCGCACGGTGAGCCCTTCGTGCACGTCAGTTCGATCAAGACGAAGCCTTTGCCTTTGGAGGTGGCGTGGCCGTGGATGATGATGTGAGTTTCTTCGCTGCCGGGCGCCGCGCAGAATTCGCCGGGCGAGATCCCGTTTTTGCACAGCGTGAACATCTGGTCGGCACCGACCGTTTCACCGCCGGGGTTTTTGGCGACGAGCCGGTAATGGTAGGTCGTGCCCGTCGTCAGCCCGGTGATGTTCTGCTGCACGTTCTGGTTGCTCGAGGACGCCGCCAGCGAGCCTGCTGCGGTGCTCGAGCCGTATGAGGTGGTCGTCCCGTACTGGAAGACGTAGGTGGTCGCCGCCCCGTTCGGGTTGACCGTCCCGGTCAGCGTCGCGCCGCTCGGCGGGGCGGGGACCGGCAAGCCAGTGGTGACGCTCGGCGGGGTGATGTTCTGGCAGTAGGCGGGGTTGGTGACTCCCGGCGGGCAGACGAGCGTCGCCCCGGCGGTCGGTGCTGCGAGCAGCGACCCGCCGATCAGGAGGCCTCCCAGTGCAACGAATCGCTTCATGACAGTACGTTCTCCTTTGTCTTCTCTTACGCGGCTCGATATCCGCCGAAAAGCTTCTTTGGTGGTCTATACGCACAACAGGACCGGCGGCTGACAACTCAAACGCGAGCGGTTAGCGGACGATCCCGCGCCAAAGATAGCGAAGCCGCCGCGGGACGCTGCAAGAAACCCGGCATTTGACCGGCCGCTCCTCTCGCAACGTCGCCGTCGCGGGACGCTTCCTGGCGCGAGCGCGACATCCGCCAAGTCCCAAAAAAAAGGAGCCGCGGAGAGCATTCTCGGTCCTCCTCTCGGGGTCCTCTCCCAACCGAGCGCTTCTCCGCGGCTACCCGCTGCGGGGAATACTACAGTCCCCGCCCGACAAGCGCTACCCCCAAGTGCGCAATGACACCTGCACGGTCACGGCGCCCTCCGGGAGCCGAGACATCCTCCCGGCGCACAGGCCAGTTTTCGCCCAGCTGGCGATGCGCCTAGCCAGGCGAACGTCGTTCAAGGGACCCCGGGCGATGCCGATTAGCTGGGTGTGGCAGACCTGCCCGCACCCACCGCCAACGCCACACGCCTCTTCGGCGACGTCGTCGTCGACTTGGGCTTCGCCTCGCGCGAGGCGGTCGAGCGAGCCGTCCAGCTCGCCCGCGCGCAAGGCAAGCCGACCGGCCAGACGCTCGTCGAGCAGGGCGTGCTGCGCCACGACCAGCTCGCGCGGGTCGTCGCGGAGCGCTATGAGCTCCCCTACATCGACCTGTCGCTGTATGACGTCGACATGCAGGCCGCGCGCCTGCTGGACCCCGTCACGGCGCGCAGCTACCAGGCGCTGCCCGTCGGCTTTCTCTCCGACGGTCAAGAGCTGCTGCTCGCGATGGCCGACCCCGCCAACGCGATGGTGGTCGACGACATCGCGATGATCACCGGCAAGGCGGTGCTGCAGGCCTGCGCGAGCGCCGATGAGCTGCACCTGCTGATCAGCCGCCTGGAGAGCCAGGCCCAGGCGAGCGCGACATCCGAGGCTTCCGGGGAGCAGACATCCGAGGAGCAGGCGTCCGAGCAGCGTGAGGTCGCCGAGTTCTTCGCCGGGCCCTCCGAGGGAGGGCCCGCACAACAGCCCGAGCTCTTGCACGTGCTGCTCTCAGAAGCGCGCCGGCGCGGCGCGCAGAGCATCCACGTAAGCCACGCCGGCAGCGACACGCACGCGGTGCTGCGCATCGACGGCGTGCTCAGCGACGGGCTGGCGCTAAGCGCCGAGCAGACGGGCGAGCTGCTCGCGCGCGCCAAGGAGCTGGCCCAGATCTCAGAGCACGAGACGACCGGCACCCACGAGGGGCGCTTCGGGCTACAGGTGGGCGGCCATGAGCTGCACGTGAGCGTGCTCGCGCTCACGCTCGCCGACGGCGAGGACCTGTTCCTGCGCGTCAGCGACGCTCACCGGCCGCTGCTCGGCCTGCACGAGCTCGGCATGGCGCCAACCGAGCACGACCGCTTCGCCTACGCGATCTCCAAGCCCTCGGGCATGGTCCTCCTCAGCGGCCCTGCCGGCAGCGGCACCTCGACCACGGCGTATGCGGCGCTCGCGGCGATCAACGACGGCTCGCGGCGGATCATCACCGTCGAGCAGCGGATCGAGACGACGCTGCCGGGAGTCAGGCAGATGCAGCTCTCCCCCGAGGACCAGGTGAGCTTCAGCGGCGCTTTGCGCGGCGTCCTTCACGCCGAGCCGGATGTCGTGATGGTCAGCGACGTCGGCGAGCGCGAGCACGCCCGCGCGTCACTCGAGGCGGCGATCTCCGGGCGCCTGGTGCTCGCTGCGATCCACGCGCGCGACGCCGCCGGCGCGATCTCGCGCCTGGCAGAGGCGGGCGTCGAGCCCCACCTGATCGCCGGTGGCGTCGACTGCGTGGTCTCCCAGCGCCTGGTGCGCGTGCTGTGCCCGCACTGCAAGCGCCAGAGCGGCGCGCCCGACTCGCTGCTGGCCGAGTACGGGCTCACAGAGGCCTATGAGGCCGCCGGCTGCGAGCACTGCGCGGGCGGCGGCTACCGCGGGCGCACCGGCGTCTACGAAGTCCTGCCGGTGACCGAGGAGATCCGCGCGCTGGTGCTGGAGGGCGCCGCCCGCGAGCGGATCCTCACCGCGGCCAGGCTGAACGGCGTGCGCAGCCTGCGCGAGGACGCCGTGCAGAAGGCCAGGGCCGCCATCACCTCGATCGCAGAGGTCGAGCGGCTCACCATCGGGCTGCTGTAGGGCGGCGCGCGAAGCGTCGTTTGCTCATTGGCGTCCGCCGCAGTTCGCAGTACCTTCGGTGTGTGAGCACCGGCGAGAAACTTGATATCTCCACTCTTCGAACCGAGCTTGCTCGCGTGGCGAAGATCACAGACGCGGCAGAGCGAACACTCGAGGTCGTCGCGATCATCGAGTCGGTTGCGGCCCCGATGGGAATCCATCCGGTCCTGGTGGGAGGGATGGCCGTCTACTTTTGGACGGAGAACGAGGCGTTCTTGAGCCATGACATCGACGTCATCATGGAAGTCCCGGACAGCTTGGCGCGAACGTTCGCCGAACTCGGCTTCGCACGCGGAGATGCCAGGCACTGGGAGCTACCGGGCAGCAATGTGTTCCTTGAGGCACCAAGCGCAGATCTAGATCAAGGCGCTGTCGTCGTAGAGGTTGAGTTGTCCTCGGGCCGTCAGGCAAGGGTTCTCTCACGTGTCGATGTGCTCATCGACCGCCTCGACGAGTTTCAGGCAACCGGCCACGAAGTCGCCGCGCAGCAGGTGTTTCAGCTTCTCTCTGAAGTGACTGAGGACGAGAGGCACGAGCTCGGTAAGCGTGCGAGCGATCGCCGCGTGACAGCGATCCTCAAGAGGATGCAGGCTCTCTTGGAGAGAGTCGCGACCGGTGGCGAGACCCCCGACAGCGGCGAGCTGCATGAAATCGCCCGTGCTGCACTCAACGCCGAGTACCATTCACATGGACTATGAAGACCAAGAAACTCACTCTTGAGCAGTGGCGTCGCGAAGCGCCACAACGTCGTGCAAAAGGCGAGCAGATCCTCGCTCGCTTTCCCCTGCCAAGACGCGAGAAGCCGCGTGACCCGGTCGAGGCCGAGTTCCTGCGCCGCATCGGCACGCCCGAGCGCCTCATCGGTCCGCAGAGCTAGCGAGCTGCCCGTTTGAGGGCAGCTGAGCCTCGCCTGAAGCTCCACCCCATATTTCGGCGGCTCTCTCAGATCGGCGGACCGATCAGCGTCATCACCACAAGCGCGTTGTGCCCACAACGGGCGATCGACGGCCCCTCAGCGGTGATGAGGTTTCTTGCGGCCTGTGTGCTTCTTGGGCTTGTGCTTGCTGTGCTTGGCCTTCGCCTTGTGCTTGTGGTGCTTGCGCTTACCCGGATGCGGATGCTTTGGCTTGCGGACGTGGGCCCGCGCGTGGGTGGCGGCCGAGGCGCTCGAGCCGGGCCCTTGAGCGCCTGCGGCAAAGCCAGCGCGGAGCGGAGGATCGGCCAGATAGTGGTAGGTGACTTGTTCTGAGCTGAGCGCGTCCGAGTAGTAGCTGACTTCATCCAGCGCGCCGCGCAGCCACGGCTCCTGGCTGCCGAAGCCCAGATACAGCGTTGAGGCGCCGGAGGGGAACGGTGGCAGCGAGGCCTCGATCTGCCCGCACAGCTGACCGTCGATGTACAGGCTGGCGTAGACGCCGTCCCACACCGCGTCGAACTCTTGGAAGGTGGGTGTGGCGCCCAGCGGGTCGCCGTTGGCCACCGGCGCGCAGCCGCTGGCGCTGCCGCCATCGACCTCGACGGCCACGTTGGCGTTGGGCCGGAACACGAACTGGCCTTCGCGGACGAACACCGACCCGGCGCCGCCGTGCTCGACGATCGACTGGTTGGCTGTGTCCTGCAGCGCGACCCAGCCCTCCAGCGTGTAGCCCTCGGTCGGCGCGGGGATCCCGTTGACGTAGGCGTAGCCGCCTGCGCCGAGGAACTGCCTGGAGGAGTCCGAGTCGCCCGAGATCCCGCCCGAGAACGAGTTCTGGTCGTTCTTGAATTCGCCGTTGTAGCCGTGGCCGCTCGAGTCGACGAGCGTCGAGGAGCCGGCCGCCTCGTCCAGGCGGTAGTAGGCCAGCGGGCTGTCGATGGCGATGACTTCGGCGAAGTGCCCGTAGGTGTAGTGGTAGGTGCGGGTGCTCGTGTTGGAGTTAGCGTCCATGCAGGTGAGAGTCAGCGCGTAGGAGCCGGTCGTGTCCGGGATCGGCGCGCTCCAGTTCTTGGCATTGCCGACCCCGGCGCTGGCGGTGAACGTCACCGGCTGGCTCGTGGACCCGTCGCTGAGGCTGCCCGAGCAGCTGGTCGCGGAGTCGTCCTCGTCGTCGGTGGAGAACGTGAACTGGAACGGCTTCTTGGAGGAGTCGGTGGACAGCGCCGCCCCGTCGTAGGGCTCGAAGTTCGAGATCAGCGGCGCGGTCTCGTCATGGCTTGCGGTCGGCCAGGCAAACGAGTAGTCGTAGCTGTCATAGGTGCCGATCTCCCACTGGTCGGCGACCTCATCCGCGCCCAGCGCTGAGGCGAAGTAGCCGACGTCGGCGATCTGGCCATGGAAGGTTGGCAGCCCGAAGTTGTTGGCCAGCCCGATGTAGAACGTCGAGGCGCTGCTCGAGAGCCCGCTCACGCCGGTAGCGGACGCAACTTGGTAACCATCCACGTACAGGCGCGCGGTCGTCCCGTCCCAGGTACCCGCCACCAGGTGCCAGCCGATGTTGTGAGGGTTGCCGTGGTAGGCGCCCACGGGGATTGGAGAGCTGACCAGCGGCGAGGAGAGGTTGCTCGACGGGTCGAACACGAAGTCGTTGCCCTTGATGTACAGGGCGCCTCCGCCGCCGTGCTGGAGGATCGCCATGTCGCTTATTTCGGCCGGGTCGACCCACGCCTCCAGCGTGTAGGCCTGATAAGGCAGCGTGATGCCGTTCACGTAGGCGTGCGCGCCGCTGTTAGAACGGCCGTCGAAGAACGCGCTCGAGCCGGTGGTGGAGCCGCCGTACCAGTCGCCGGACGTTTCGCAGAAGTTGGTGAAGCCGTTGCTGAAGCCGCCGCCCGGCGACGGAGGGTTCTCGCAATCCAAGGGCGAGCTCCGCCCCAGCCGGACGTTGTTCTGGTAGGTGCCGTTGTAGCCGTTGGGGCTCGAGTCGGTCAGCGTGACAGAGCCGCGCGGGTCGGACAGCCGGTAGAACGCCAGCGGGTTCAGGCCCAGCGTGAACGTCTCGTAGTTGGCCGGATCGACGTGGTAGTAGACCGGCTGCGAGCTCGAGCTGTTGCCGACGTTGTCGGTGCCGGTGACGATCAGCTCGTACGGGCCGTCCTGTTCGGTCGGCAGCGCTTCGCCGTTCTGGACAGTGGCGGTGGGCGTGGCGGCGCCGTCGTAATAGACCTCACCGACGCACGAGGCCACCCCGGACGAGACGCCGGCCGAGACCGGGTCGGTGCAGCTGAAGCTGGCGGGAACGTTCTCATCGAGCGTGAACGCCTGGCCTTCGGTGGGCGTCGTGATCGACTCCACGGGCGCGGTCATGTCGACTTCCCAGGTGTAGCTCTGGGCGGGCGACTCGACGAGGCCTTCGCTGTCGCGCGAGCGCACGCTGAAGATGTGGGCGCCCTCGGCGACCGAGAGCGTCTGCGGCGATGTGCACGCCGCGTATGGACCGCCGTCGAGGCTGCATTCGTAGCTGACAGCGCCAGGGGCGTTACTCGTCGCTTCGCCGAAGGTAAACGTGGCTTCGCCGGACCCGTCCGGGTTGGGCGGAAAGCCGCTGATCGAGGTGCCGGACGGCGGGACTTCGATGCTGAACGTTTCGGTGGCTTCCAGCGGGCTTGTGCCGTTCGTCTGCGTCACTTCGAGCGTGTAGGTGCCGTTGAGCAGGGGCCCGACGGTCTGTTGCCACGCGCCCGGTCCCGCGTTGTCCTGAGCGAACGTCACCGGGCCGTAGGCGACGATAAGGCCGTCGCGCACGGTGAGCGTGATTTCGCCGTAGCCAGAGCCTTCTGGTTCGTCGCTGCCGGTGACCGTCGGCGAGCTGGTGGCCGTGACCGGGCTCACGATGGGTTCGATCGAGAGGCCCGCGGCGCTCGCGCCGCTCGCGCCGAACGTCATCGCCGCAAGCGCGAGCACCACCGCCCCGCACAGCGCTAGCAGCGATCGACGTCCGTGTCCCGTGCCTAATCCGTATCCGGCCATGCGTCTCCCTAGGTCCCCTGCGTCCCGGCGCGGATCATAGCCACTGCTGGCGCTGGGTGGGACCTCGTTGTCCATGACCGCCGTCGGCGAGCGCCGCGTCTTCGCTTCGGCGGGTCACAGCGCGCCGGCGCAAAAGACCACCGATCGCGCGCCTTGAGCGGCCTATCAGGCGCTCTTCAGAAGCCGGCGCGCCGGCTTTCGGGAGCGAGCGGCGGCCTTTTCAGATCACCGCGGCGACCGGCACCTGGGCCGGGGCGTCGTCGAGCAGCCCCGCCTGTTCGAACTCCGCTTCGCGGGGGCTCGCGCTCGCCGTCACCACGCGGTTTCGACCCGAGCGCTTGGCTTCATACATCGCCTCGTCGGCGGCCTTGAAGAGCGCCTCGTAGTCGACCTCCTCACCGCGGCCGGTGCTCACGCCGAGCGAGACGGTGGTGCGCACGCCGGTCGGTTGCACCTTCTCGATCACGCGTCGCAGCCGCTCGGCGATGTCCGTGGCGGCGGCGCGGTGCATGCCCGGCAGGAGGATCAGGAACTCCTCCCCGCCGAGCCTGTAGATGAGCTCGAACGAGCGCAGGTGCTTGCGCAGCTGGTAGGCGATGTCGCGCAGGACCGCGTCGCCGCGGTCGTGGCCGAAGGTGTCGTTGATCTCCTTGAAGTTGTCGAGGTCGCACAGCACGAGGCTGACGGGCTGGCCGGTCAGCCGCGCCTGCTGGGAGAGCTCGATGAAGCGCGGCACCAGCGCGTGACGGTTCAGCAGGCCGGTGAGCGGGTCGAGGATCGCCTCGCCGCGGTGGTGAAGCTCCGCGGCCTGCAGCGCCCACACGATCGACGTCACCGCGCCGAGCAGGGCGAGCGTGTCGAGCACCGGTACGGGATTCTTGATTGTCAGCTGCGGGTGCGCGCCGAGCGTCGCCGCCAGCACCACCGCGACCGTGAGGAGCAGCGCGGTGATGACTACCTTGGGGCGAAAGCGCGCGGCGGACATGCCGGCCGGCAGCACCAGCCACGGCAGCGCGGAGCTCACCGGGCCACCGTCGAGCGCGACGCCTACCCCCAGCGTCAGCAGCGTGGTGAGTATCGCCCACGCGCTGACGCGCTCCGGACGCGCCGATCTCGTGATCCGCCGCTGGACCGTGACGAGGTTCACGCCGGTCAACACGAGCGGGATCAGCACCCAGTTTGAGATCCACGGCAGCGACGCGACGAGCGCCGCGCCCAGGCAGCCGACGCCGACCATGCGGATGTGGCGAACGCGCGCGTTCGCGTCGACCACGCGACTGCGGTCGAGCTCGGTCGGGCACAGCCAGGATCCCTCAACCCTCATGCACTGCCTTTCGACCGTCACGCGCAGATCCTTAAGCCTTCGCCGGGATCCGGGCGCGCTGCAAAGTTGCGTGCAGTGGTGAAACCCGTGGTGTAACCCCGGTTTGCATGCGGGCCGCGGTTGTGGTAGATATGCCCGCGCAAGGATGCTATCTGCAGGAGGTTCAGGGGGTTGCGACCTGCAGCGTCCGCGGCTACCGATAAATCGCCGCTCAGCAGCACGACAAACGGTCTTCAAGGCAAGGGCGATCAGCCCATGAGTAACGCTGCCGCAAACCACCCTCAAGGGAGGCCCGACCCGCAGCTGCAGGAGGACCTGCGCGAGACGCTGCAGCGCGAGCGACACCGCCTGCAGGAGCTCTTCGAGACCGCCCAGTCGCAGCTGGCCGAGCGCGAAGCCAAGCTCGAGCGCGACGCCGCCGCGGTAGCGGAGCGCGAGCGTCAGCTCGAGCTCCGTCTCACCACGCTGCGCGAGCGCGAGCAGCGGACGCTCGGCGACGCGCAGGAGCAGGCGCGCGCGATCCTCGAGGACGCGCAACGCGACTCGCGCGAGCTGATCGGCCAAGCCACCAAGCGCAGCGAGGAGCTCGAGCGGGAGATGCTCGCCGCCGAGCAGGAGCTCGTCGACTCGCGCCGCTCGAGCGAAGCGCACTCCCGCGAGACGCTCGCTCGCGCCGAACGCGAGGCCGAGCTGATCCTGACCGACGCGCGCGAGCGCGCGCAGGCGGCCGGGGACCGCATCGTGGAGCTGATGCGCCTGCGCGAGGGGCTGCTCGCCAGCGTGCGCGAGACGCTCTCGCGCTTTGACGAGACCGTCGCTCGTGCGGAGCGCGAAGAGCCACCGGGCCTGCAGGAGCTCCCCGCCGACGGTCTCCCGCCAGACGCCTCACGCGAGAGCGGCGAGCCCGCCGTCCACGCGAGCGGGTAGGACAAGGCAAGGCGGGCAAGGAGCGGAGTGTCAGAGCAGGCCCCCGACAGCGCCTCGACGTCGCTGGCCACAGCGGCGGGCGCTCCCAGCGACGCCGGCGAGCTGATTGACCCCGCCGTCGCGCGCGCCTACGGCGTGGTGGCGCTCGGGGTAAGAGACGACGGCGCGCTGAGGCTCGCTATCTCCGACACCACCGACCACGGCAGGCTGCGCGCGCTGCGGGCGCTCACCGGGCGCGAGATCCACCCTGTGCGGATGCGCATGGGCGAGATCGAAGCGGCGCTGTCGGTGCTACCGCCGTCCAGGCCCGGCGCGCGCCTCTCGGCGCACCCTCACGCGCAGCTTGGCGGCGAGCGTGAGTGCTCGCTCGCGCTCACCGCGGGCGTGCCGTTCGTATCGCTCGCGCCGCGCTCGGGCCGCGAGGCGATCGACCCGGCCGCCGCCGCGCTGCTGGACGAGGGCTTCTGCCGGCACTTCGCGATCGTCGCGCTCGCGACCCACAACGACGTGGTCGTGCTCGCCGCCGCCGACCCCACCGACGCGGCGGCACTGCGCGCCGCGTCGCTGATGGCCGGCCGCGAGCCGCTCGTCCTCGGCGCCAGCGCAAGCGACATCGAGCAGGCGATCACGCGCTCGTTCGCGCCCGCGCCGCGGGACTCCCAGCACCGGCCGGGGTGGCGCAGGTTCGGCGAGATACTGCTGCTCGAGGGGCTCATCGACCAGGCGCAGCTGTCCAGCGCGCTGCGCCTGCAGGAACGCACCGGCGATGCGCTCGGCCAGGTCCTGCTGCACGCGGGCGTGCTCTCAGAGCACGAGCTGCTGCACGCGCTCTCAGAGCAGCTGCGGCTGCGCGCCGTGCGGATCGACCCCGACACGCTGGATCAGGACCTGCTCGCGCTGATCCCACGGCAGCTGATGCGCCGCCACCGCGTCGTCCCGCTCGCGCTCGAGCAAGGCCAGCTCGTGCTCGCGATGGTCGACCCGCTCGACGACGGCGCGCTCGCCTCGCTGGCCGAGCACGTCACGCTCCCGCTCGCCCCGGTCGCCGCCAGCGACAGCGACATCGACACGGCGCTGCAGCGGATCTGCGCCGCCGAGCACCTCGAGCTCGCCTGCAGCCACCTGATGCGCCAGATGCCGGCGCACTCGGCCGACCGGGTGCTCTCCCGCCCGCAGCGCTGGGCGCTAATCCTCGCGCTGGCGCTCACACTCGCCGCGCTCGCGACCAGGCCGATCGCGACGATCGTCGCCCTCAACGTCGCCTCGGTGTTCTTCTTCGCCGCTTTCTCGCTCTACCGGCTGCGGCTGATCTACGGGGCGGTCGCCCGCAAGCTCGAGTTCCCCGTCTCTCAAGAGGAGATCAACGCGCTCCCAGAGAGCGCGCTGCCCATCTACACGGTGCTCGTGCCGCTCTACCGGGAGGCGGCGGTGCTGCCGCGGCTCCTCAGCACGCTCGCGCAACTCGACTACCCGCCGACCAAGCTCGACATCAAGCTGCTGGTCGAGCAGGACGACGAGGAGACGCTCGCGGCGCTGCGTGCTCTCTCCCCGCCGCCGCACTTCCGTCTCGTGCTCGTCCCCCACGGCGAGCCGCGGACCAAGCCGAAGGCGTGCAACTACGGGCTGGCCCAGGCGCGCGGCGAGCACGTTGTGATCTACGACGCCGAGGACCGCCCCGAACCGGACCAGCTCAAGAAGGCGGTGCTCGCGTTCGCCAAGGCCGGGCCGGAGATCGCCTGCATCCAATGCAAGCTCAACTACTACAACCGCGACCAGAACCTCCTGACACGGTGGTTCACCGCCGAGTACTCGATGTGGTTCGACCTGCTGCTGCCCGGGATGCACGCCGCGAGCGCGCCGATCCCGCTCGGCGGCACCTCAAACCACTTCATCACCGCCAAGCTCTCGGAGCTCGGCGCATGGGACCCGCACAACGTCGCCGAGGACGCCGACCTCGGCATCCGTCTCGCCCGCCGCGGCTACCACACTGCGATCATCGACTCCACCACCTTCGAGGAGGCCACCTCGGACATCGCGAACTGGACGCGCCAGCGCTCCCGCTGGGTCAAGGGCTACATCCAGACGTGGCTTGTGCACATGCGCCACCCGCTGCGCCTCGCACGCGAGCTCGGCCCCAAGGGCTTCATCTCCTTTCAGCTGCTGATCGGCGGCACGCCCGGGATGTTCCTGCTCAACCCGCTGTACTGGGCGCTGACGAGCGTCTGGACGCTGAGCGAGGCGGGCGTCATCCACTCGCTCTTTCCGGGGGTCGCCTACTACGCAGCGGGCGCCGCGATGTATCTCGGCAACTTCTTGCTGGCGTTCGCTGCCGCCGCGGGCGCGAGCAGCCGCGGCCACCACGACCTCGTCAAGTACACGCTGATCTCCCCGCTGTACTGGGGGCTGATGTCGCTCGGCGCGTGGAAGGGCCTTCTGCAGTTGGTCCGTCGGCCCCACTACTGGGAGAAGACAACCCACGGGCTGGACATCCCTGTCGCAGAGCGCCGGTGATGTCAGCGCCCGGGCAGCAGCTCGCCCCTGGGGCGCTCGTGCTCGACGCGCCCGTCGCGCCCGCCGCTGAAGCGCCGGCGAGAGCCCGGCAGCGCTCGGCCGTGAGCGAGCCGACGGTCGTGTTCGCCGTCACCTTCGCGGCGTTCGTCGCGCTCGGCGTGTGGCTGACCGTGCACCTGCAGGTCGTTCCCTACGACAGCGCGTTTCGCCTCGCGCACGCCCTGTTCGTGTGGCACGGCGCGCCGGCGAAGCTCTCGGCGATCGGGTTCGTCTGGCCGCCGCTGATGACGCTCGTCTTTCTGCCCTTCGCGGCGGTCAAGCCGCTAGCCACCTCGCTGATAGCGCTGCCGCTCACCTCCGCCGTGGCGGCGGCGGGGACGCTCGCGGTGCTGGCGCGCACCTTCAGGCTGCTGGGCATGCCCCGCCGCGCCAGCTACCCGCTGATAGCCGCCTTCGCCGTCAACCCGATGTTCATCCACTACGCCACGAACGGGATGTCGGAGATGTGGACATTCCTGTGGCTCTTGTGGGGGCTCTACTACCTGCTGCGCTGGCATCTGAGCCACCAGGTGCCGGTGCTCGCCCTGAGCGGCATCGCGATGGCATTCGGGCTGCTATCGCGCTATGAGCTCGCGCCCTACATCGTCGTGATGGGCGTAGCGATCTTCGCCTTGACGTGGCGCAAGCGCGGCGCGGATGAGACGGAGAGCTCGCTGCTGTTGTTCGGCGCGCCGGTCGTCTACGGGCTCGGGGTTTGGCTGTTGCTCAGCTACATGATCATCGGCGACCCGCTGTACTTCCTGCACCACGAGTTGGCGGAACGCTTCGTGCTCGAGCAGGGACGATCGCTCTCCGAAGGCGGCGCGCACGGCGCGAACGCCGGCACGCTCACGCTCGCGCGCCTGATCGTCGAACTCTACGGGCGGCTGTTCTTGCCGCAGCTACTGGTGCTCGTGCCGCTCGCCGTCGTGAGCGCCGTGCGCCGCAGCGGCATCGGGGCGATGCTGATCGCGCTCGTGCTGCTCAACCCGCTGATGACCTACATGTTCGTGAAGAGCTCGGACCTCGCACTGATGCAGCTGCGCTTCAACACCCGCTCGATGCCGTTGACGTTGGCCGCGATCGGATGGCTGTTCTATCTCTCGCGCGGGCGCATGCGCCCGGCGCTCATCGCCTGTTCGCTGGTGAGCCTGCTGGCGTGCATACCGCTGACGTGGCAGACGATGAAGACCTACCCGTACGTGTTCGCCGAGCACGACTTCGTGCGCGCGATCGAAACCGGCGAGCCGCACGACCCGATCCACCTCGCCGACGCCCGCACGATGGCCGGCTACATCAACGCGCACGTGCACGGCAGACGCGAAGTGCTGGTCGACGACTCGCAGACATTTCTGCCGCTGTTGCTCGGCGGGCACCCCGAGCTGTACTTCGACCGCATCGACAAGGGCGATACGGTCTGGCGCAAAGTCCTTAGAGACCCGCGCGGCAAGGTCGGCTGGATGCTCGTCCCGTTTAAGCAGGGACCGATCGGGGACCTCATCCTCGCGCGCTACCCCGGCGCGCCCGAGGGAGCGGTGCCGTTTCTGCACGTCGTCTTCACGACCCGAGACCTGGCGCTCTTGCGCGTCGCGCCGCCCGTGCGCCGGCCGCACCGTGCTACCTAGCTCACAGCCGACAGAACGTTGTTGACGAGTATTAGTGAGGGCTCCTCAACAGCTTGAGCCGGAGGCGGGGAGGGCAAGCGCCGAGCCTAAAGGCCAGCCGGCCGCGATGGCGAGCCGACCGGCCTTTTAGCGCAGGGCTTGATCTCTACAGGTGCCTGGCTCCCGCTCGTTCGCTTGGCACGGTTCCTCGCCGGCGGCGGATCAGCCCACGGCGCCGCGGTGGCGCTTCGCCGGATTCTTCGGTTGCCGGGGCGCCGGGCGCCGCTACGAGGCGGGCTGGAGTGAACCTCCCGATCGCGAACGCCGAGAGCATCGTTATCAGGGCGCCAACGCCGTAGAAGGCGCCGATCATCTCCGCGGCCGCCCGGTCGTGGCCGCCCAGCGGCACGCCGATGCCTGACTGCAGCACCCCAGCGGGCGGGTGCTGCCACAGCATGCTGAACGACGGGCCCACGAGCAGCCACACACCGCCGCACAGCGCGAGCCAGCCTCCAAGCGTGCCGCTGGCGCGCCGGCCTGAGCCGATCAGCATCAGGCCACCGAGCACGGCCGCCGCCGCGGGCAGGATGTCAAGCCAAAGGCGCTGCACTGTGTAGTGCCAGGTGGCGTCGGGGCCGAAGCCATAGTGGAAGTACGGCCCTACGAATGGGATGAATCCGGCCCATAGGCCGAGTATCAGCACGAGCAAGCCCGCGCCTGTGCCGGTCGTTCGCGCAAGTCGCATTAGATCACCTCCATCTCCTTGTTATTCCCGTTCGGTCCAAGCTCAATCGCCCCCGTCCGAGCGCCACCTCGCGCCCTCCAAGCGTTCTTGCGCCAGCGCCGGCCCTAAAAGCCAAGCCGCCGTGGGCCCGCTGCGCGTGACTGGGCCAGAGGACGAAAGACCAGGATTGTGGTTCTGTCGCCGAGCGCGAGCAGCGGACGCGACGCCCAACGGGCCGCGCTATGCGACCGCGCTTTAGCGCGTGAGGCCGATTTGGGCCTGGGTGAGTCCTTCGCGCGAGAGCAGCTCGCCGCTCGCCTGGACGTCAGCACGCTCGAGCGCGCTCTCGTGGCGGCTGCGGCGAGTGTTCTCCTCGGCGAACAGGTGCGCTCGCAACCCGAGCTCGAGCATCAGCAGATCGTCGCGGTCGCGCAGCGAACGCCCGGTCAGCTCTTCGATCTGCTCGAGGTGAGCGGTCAGCGTGTGGCGGTGGATGAACAGCCGTCGCGCGGTCGCGGCGGCCACGCCGCGCTCCTCGAGGAACGCGGACAGGCACGCCACGAGCTGGGTGGCGTTTTCCGTGTCGTAGGCGAACAGCGGCTGCACGCTCGCCAGCCAGCTGTCCTGGGCGAGCGTCGGGTCGCGCAGCAGGATCAGTGTCGGCAGCGCCTCGGTGTAGGTGACGACACCCGAGTGGATGCGCGTCGCGCGCGCCGCCTCAAGCGCCCGCTGCGCCTGCTGGTAGCTGACGGCCGCACCGCCGACGCCCTCCTCGGCGCGGCCGAGCCCCACCAACAGCTGCGAGCCGCTGGGCAAGTCCAGCGGCCCGACGGCCCCCTCGATCGCCGCGCGCAGATGCGTCTCTGAGACCTCTCCTTCGAACGGCATGATCGCCACGACGCTTGACTCCAGCACGCCCGCGAGGCGACGGTGGCGTACCTGCACCAGCGGCTCTGAGCACGTCAGCACCAGCGAGCGCACCGCGTCGGGGATTTCGTGCAGGATCCGCTCGGCCCGGTCGCTGACCCCCGGCGCTAGCACCTCCAGGCCGTCGATCGTAAAGACCGCCACGGCCTGGGCCTCGCCGAGGCGGTAGCCCATGCGTTCCACCCGCTTGAGCAGGGTGTCGGGGTTGTGCGCCTCGATGCCGAGCAGCTGCTCGACGACATCTGCCCTGACCGAGTCGGCGCTGTCGGCGATTTCGCGTTCGCGGCGGATGTAGGCGTCCGCGACCTCGCCGGTCAGCGTCTCGCGCAGGCGCACGACCGCGACACTCATCTCGCTCACGGCTCGCGCGGCGACGGCGTGGTCCTCGGCGCGGACGGCGAGATCCTCCACCAGGTAGGCCCAGCTGAGGCGCATGCAAACGCTGTAGGAGAGCAGCATCGCGTGCAGCGGAAAGCGGTCTTCGGCCTGCAGCCGCGCGCGCTCACGCAGCAGCTCGAGCGTCGCGCTGTCGGGTCGCTGCTCGCCGCCGCCGGCGGCGCGGATCAAGAGCAGCACCATCGCGCGGAACAGCGGCCGCACGTCGCTCTCGAGGCGCTCGCCCGCGAGCTCGCCGTACTCCCGCACCTCCTGCGCGGCCTGCTCCAGCAGGTCGCTGACGAGCTCCTCCAGGCGCGCGAGCGTGGCCGCCGCTACGCGGTTTCGCAGCGTCAGCACGGCCTGCTCGGGGGGTTTTGGCAGCGCGGGGCTCATCGGGCAGTCCGCCCAGATGATAGGCAGGCATCCTGCAGGGGCCTGCAAGATCGCTGCCCGCGAACAGAAGAGCTAGCCACCGTTCAGCGCCCTTTCCTGGGCGAACCTGCGGGCGCGCAGCCCGAGGTCGAGCATGAACAGATCGTTGCGGTCCTGCAGCGAGCGTCCCGTGAGGCGTTCGATCTGCTCCAGGCGCGGCGCGAGCGTGTGGCGGTGCACGAACAGGCGCTTGGCGGCGGCGGCGAGCACCCCGCGCTCCTCAAGGTACACCGACAGCGTTGCGACGAGCTGGGTGGCGTTCTCCGCGTCGTAGGCGAACAGCGGCTCAACAGTGGTGCGCCAGCTGTCCTTCGCGAGCGTCGGGTCCTCGAGCAGCAGCAGGCTGGGGAGCATGTCGGCGTAGGCGATCACACCCGAGTGGGCGCCGGTCGCGTGCGCGCCCTCGAGCGTGCGCAGCGCCTGACGGTAGCTGACCGAGATGCCGGTCAGCGCCGGTTCGATGCGCCCAAGGCCGGCCAGCAGATGGCAGCCGTCGGGGAGCCCGATCGGACCGAGCGCGGACTCGATCGTCTCTGAGACCGAGCGTTCGCCGTCCTCACGGGAGGCGGGGAACACCGCGATCACGCAGTCGTTGCGGGTCTGCACGAGCGGCATGCCGGCGCCGACGATCGCGAATGACACGGCCTCCCCCAGGCGCCGCAGCGCGTTCTGGACCTCCGCGTTCACCGGCGAGGAGTCCACGCCGGGGCCGTCGATCGTGAGCACCGCGACCGCGTGCTGCTCGCCCAGCCGGTAGCCGAGATGGGCGGCGCGCTGCTGCAGCTCGGCCGGTTCGTCGCTCGTGCCGCTGAGCACATCGTCGAAGAACCTGCGCCGCGACTGCTCGCTGGTTGAAGTGTGCTCGCGTTCGGTGTCCAGGTAGGCGGCGACCTCCTCTACGCGCAGCTGCGCGGAGGAGTCAAGCAGCTTGCTCGAGAGCTCGATCGTCAGGCCGTAGGCGCAGACGGGGTCGCTCGCCTCGAGCCGCGAGAGCTCCTCGGCGATGAAGTCCCACACGATGCGGACCTTGATGTCGCGCGAGCGCAGCATCGCCCACAGCGGGAAGCGGCGCACGGCTCGGCGCCGGGCGGTGCGGCGTACCGCGTCGATCAGCGTTTCGTCGTAGGGCTGCCCGAGCGCGGCGCGCAGGCTCAACAGCACGAGCGCGGTGAGGCGCGCTCGCTCCTCGACCGTCAGCGCAGGGTCCTCCAGCGAGGCGTAGCTCGGTATCGCGACCGACAGCTTTCGCAGGATCGCGTCGAGCATCTCGTCAAGGCGCTCGGCCACGCCCCCGATGATCTGCGCGCGCAGCCGCTCGCTAGCCACACCGCTAGCGGCCCGCGCGCGCGGGCCGCCCGCCTTCTGCGCAGCCTTGCCAACAAGATCGTTGCTCATCCCACAGAACCTATCGGCGTCTCACACGTCAAAAGTTGAGGCCCGCGAGAAACCATGCAAACAGCGCCGCCCATTAGGTCGTGATCCCCCCCCCATAGCGCCCGATTATGGGCCAAAACCGGTATCCGGGTGGGCCTCATGTCCATCACCCTTGCGGGCAGCTCGCGCCGGCAGGCCCGTACACATCGTCCTTGTAGACCGCCGATTGCTATCCACATCGTCGTGGAAGCGGGCCTTCGCCGCGTCTAACTTCCCCGGGCATGGACGCACTGGAACGGCATGGAGGCCACCTTTAGATGAGAAACCACCCTCTCCCAGCCAGCCGCAACCTGAGCCGGCTGCTCTTGGCAGCGCTCTCGCTGGCGGCCCTCGTCGCGGCGCCCACCGCGGCGGCCACGCATGCACGGCCGCGCAGCGGCGGGCAAGCGCACCATCGCCTCGCAGCGCGGGGTGCCTGCGCAAAACACCGCCACCGCGCCCGCGGCTGCCTGAGCCGCCGCCGGCACGCGCCGGTCGTGGTCGGGCGAGTGCCGTTCGTGCTGCCCGCGCCGCCGCCGGCGCCGAGCGTGGCGCCGATACAGCCATTGAGCGGCTACCGGGAACCCACGGCGCTGCTCGGTCTTCCCAGCACTTCCGCGGCAAGCACCACCGGCGCGACGCACGCGTTCAGCTGGCGCACGAAGAGAACGCGCACACACGCGAAGGCCAGGGCCGCGAGCCAGGGCCCGAGCACGCTCGTGCTGTATGACAGCACTAACACGTGGGGCTGGCTGGGCGAACTGTACGCAATCGGCGCCGGCAATCTCGCCAGCCACTTCGGCGCCGTCACCTCAGAGCCGGTCATCGACTACCAGGCCGGTCAGCTCAACAGCTACACCGCCACGGTCTACATCGGCTCTACCTACGACGAGCCGATCCCGACCGCGTTCCTCAACGACGCGCTCGCGAGCAGCCACCCCGTCATCTGGGCAGGCTGGAACGTGTGGCAGCTCTCGGGAGCCGAGGGCAGCGCGGCCGACCTGGCGTTCCAGTCCAAGTACGGATGGGACCCGTCCTCCTCCTGGATAGACAGCGAAGACAACCCGCTGACGGTCTCCTACAAGCAACAGACGTTCACCCGCAACGCGCTCGACGGCGACGGCATGCTCGCCCCGCACCTCACCAACCCAGCGGCCGTGAACGTACTCGCCGCCGCCAACTGCGGCACACCGAGCCAGCCCGCTAACTGCGGCGCGCTGGCGCAGAGCTCCGGCACCAGCTTCCCCTGGGCGATCCGCTCACAGAACCTGACCTACCTCGGCGAGGTGCCGTTCTCCTACATGTCCGAAACAGACCGCTACGTCGCGTTCTCGGACCTGCTGTTCGCGGCGCTCGCGCCCTCAGCGGCGCCGTCGCACGTGGCGCTCATCCGCCTGGAGGACGTCTCCCCGATCTCCGACCCCAAGCAGCTGCGGCGCTTCGCCGACTACCTCTCAGGCCAGAAAGTGCCGTTCAGCGTCAACGTCATCCCCGAGTACACCGACCCCAACGGCTACTACACCGCCGAAGGAACGCCCCTGACGATCACGCTCAAGCAGGCGCCCGAAGTCGTCAAGGCGCTGAAATACATCCAGTCCAAGGGCGGCACGCTGAACCAAGAGGGCTACACCCACCAGTACTCGAACATCAACAACCCCTATGACGGGGTGAGCGGCGACGACGCCGAATTCTTCCGCGCGCAATGCTCGAGCACGCCCTCATCGCCGTACTCATTCGGTGAATCCTGCGAACCCGGCAACTGGGTGATCTGGACCGGGCCGCTGCCGGGCGACTCAGAAAGCTGGGCGGCCTCCCGGGTGAAAGCCGGGCAGAGCCTGTTCAAGCAGGCCGGGTTCACCATCCCCAACGTGTGGATCACGCCGCACTACTTCGCCTCCGCCGCCGACTACCACGCGATCGACAAGCTCGTACCGACGCGCTATGACCGCGACATATTCCCCAGCGGGCTGCTCGGCGGCTCGCCCAACTACAGCCGCCTGTTCGGGCAGTTCTTCCCCTACACCGTGCACGACGCCTACGGCGAGAAGGTGATCCCCGAGAACCTCGGCGACTTCGAGCCGACCGCCGTGAACAACAACCCCGTCCGCTGCCCGCAGAACATCATCGAAAACGCGCGGGTGAACCTCGCCGTCACCCAGGGCGTGGCGAGCTTCTTCTTCGACCCCGCCAGTGAAACGCCGAGCTCGAGCGCCTGCTACAACGGCTCGAGCGACCCGCTCACCTACCTGCAGGAAGCGGTCGAAGGCGTCAAGAAGCTCGGCTACACCTTCGTCGCGACGAAATCGCTGTAGCGCGGCGCGGGCACGTCGCGAAAACTTGGGCGCTGCTGAAAAACCGGCCAGGCAGCCGCGCTTGCCGTGGCGACCGTGACTGTCGTGCTCGCTGGACTATGCATAAGCAGGCCAAGTGACTTGCCGCCCGGGAGACGTCCGCTTCTGGAGGCTACCGGGGCTCGTCGGCACGAGCGGGCTTGTAAGGAGACATGGCGTTGTGCTACACATAGTTGTGCATGGATGCAATCTGCAGGCCACCCTGGCAGGGGCAGGGGCTGCAGTGACCGCAACGACACGGAATTGCAAAGTCGCGGGAGAACAGCGGTGCGTCATCTAGCGCGCTCTTCGGAACGCGCTTTTTTTGCTGTCTGCGGCAACACCTACAGCCCAGCTAGGCACGTGCCCGGATCGGAGCTGTAGGAGCGACTATGCAGCTAGAGCGGCCCGATACCGGCTCGACCCCCAGCGCCCAGCAGGCAACGGACATGGCGGCTGCCGAGACGCTGCTCGACCCCGCCGTCGAGCGTGCCTACGGCGTCGTAGCCCTAGGGGTAGACCACGGGGCGCTGAGCATCGGCGTCTCGGACACGACCGACCAGGGTGCGCTGCAAGCCCTCGCCGCCTTGAGCGGCATGGACATCCGCCCGGTGCGAATGAGCGCCGCCGCGATCCGCGAAGCCCTCTCGCGACTACCCACACCCGAGCCGGCCTCCCAGGAGACACAGCAGCCCCCCGTGGCGAGCGCCGCCGAGATACAGAGTGCCCGCAAGCGCGCGCAAGCCGCCGGAATCCCGTTCGTGACGCTTGCGCCGCACGCCGGCAGAGACCCCGTAAATCCGCTCACCGCAAGGCTCCTGAACGAAGGCTTCTGCCGGCACTTCGGCCTAGTGGCGCTCGCCAGCCACAACGACGTGATCGTGATCGCGACTGCCGACCCCGCGGACACCGGCGTCGTGCGCGCCGCGGCGCTGATGACCGGCTGCGAGCCGCTCATCGTTGCGGCAACAGGAGCCGACATCGTGCACGCGCTCGATCGCGCGTTCTCCAAGGACCGCTCCGCGCAGGCCGCTATCAGCCGACCGGGGCGGCGGAGGCTCGGAGAGACCCTGCTGCTAAACGGCCTGGTCGACCAGGCTCAGCTGGCAGACGCGCTGCGCGAGCAGGAGAAGACGGGGGACCCGCTCGGGCAGATACTCCTGCACAGCGGTGTCCTGGACGAGCGTCAACTGCTCGACACGCTCGCGACACAGCTCAGGCTCCGGGCGGTGAGCATCGACCCAGCCAAGCTCGATTCCGAGGTTCTCGCGCTTCTTCCGCTTCAGCTCATCGTGCGCCACCGTGTCATCCCGCTCGCGGTCCAGCACGGGCAGTTGGTACTGGCGATGGTCGACCCGCTCGACGACGGGACGCTCGCCGCGCTGTCCGAGCACCTGACGCTGCCGCCGCAGCCAGTGCTCGCTACCGACAGCGACATCGACCGGGCGATTCAGGCGATAACCGCGTCCGAGTACGCCGAGCTGGCCGCCAGCCAACTGCTGCGCAGAATGCCCGCGCAGTCCGCCGACCACGTGCTCTCTCGCGGGCAGAAGCGGGGTTTCGTCGTGCTGGTGGCGGTCGCGCTGGTCGCGCTCGTCATCAAACCGATCGGCACGATCGTGCTGATCAACATCGGCTCGGTGTTCTTCTACGCCGCGTTCTCGGTCTACCGCTTTCGGCTGATCTACAACGCGGTAGCCCACCACCTCGAGTTCCCGGTCTCGGACGAGGAGGTCGCAGCGCTGGATGAGCGCACCCTGCCCACCTACACGATCCTCGTGCCGCTGTATCACGAGGCCGCCGTGCTGCCGAGGCTGATCGCCTCGATCACCGCGCTCGACTACCCGGCCACCAAGCTCGAAGTCAACATGCTCGTCGAGGAGGACGACTCTGAGACGATCGCGGCGTTCCTGGCGCTCGACCCGCCGCCGCAGTTCCGGCTCGTGACGGTTCCCGACGGCCAGCCGAAGACCAAGCCGAAGGCCTGCAACTACGGCCTGGCTCAGGCCCGCGGCGAGTACGTGGTGATCTACGACGCCGAGGACCGCCCCGAACCAGACCAGCTGAAGAAGATCGTGATCGCCTTCGCCGAGGCCGACGCGGACGTCGCATGCATCCAGTGCAAGCTCAACTACTACAACCGCGAGCAGAACCTACTGACACGGTGGTTCACCACCGAGTACTCGATGTGGTTTGACATCTACATGCCGGGCCTGGATGCGGCGAGCGCACCGATCCCGCTCGGCGGCACATCCAACCACTTCATCGTCGAGCGACTCGTCGAACTCGGCGCCTGGGACCCCTACAACGTCGCCGAGGACGCCGACCTCGGCGTGCGCCTGGCCCGCGCCGGCTACCGCACCGCGATCATCGACTCCACCACCTTCGAGGAGGCCAACTCCGATATCGCAAACTGGGTCCGTCAGCGCTCGCGCTGGGTCAAGGGCTATATCCAAACATGGCTCGTGCACATGCGCCACCCGCTCGCGCTGCTCGTCCAGCTCGGCGTGCGCGGCTTCGTCTCCTTCCAGCTGACCGTTGCCGGGACGTTTGTCAGCTTCCTGATGAACCCGGTCTACTGGGCGCTCAACACGGCCTGGGCGTTCACCGAAGCGGGCGTGATCAAAGAACTGTTCCCGCCGCTCATCTACTACGCCGCGGCGGCCAGCCTGATCCTCGGCAACTTCGCCTTCGCCTATGTGGTCGCCGCTGGCTCGATGCGCCGCCGCTACTTCTCGCTGGTCAAGTACGCGCTGCTATCGCCCATCTACTGGGCGTTGATGTCGGTCGGCGCCTGGAAGGGATTTCTGCAGCTGTTCACCAAGCCCTCGTTCTGGGAGAAGACCATCCACGGCCTGGACGGCGCGCCATGATGAGCCTCTCCGACCGCGGACAGCAGGACACCGCCAGCGCGCAGCCGCCGGCCACGCCCAAGCTGTCGATCAGCGCAATCGTGCCCGCCTTCAACGAGGAGTGGGGCATTGCGCGCTGCATGACCGAGACGGCCGAGGCGCTCGAGCAACTCGGCTTCCGCTACGAGGTGATCGTGATCGACGACGGCTCGAGCGACGACACGCTGGCACGGGCCCAGGCCGCCGCGGCAGAGAACCCCTGCCTGCGCGTGGCGGGCGGCACCCATCTCGGCAAGGGCTCGGCGCTGATCCGCGGCGCACACAGCGCGCGCGGCGAGCTAGTCCTGTTTCTCGACGCCGACCTGGAGGTTCACCCGCGCCAGCTCGAGATCCTCTACAGGGCGCTGATCGACCAGCACGCCGACGTGGTGATCGGCTCGAAGCTCATGCGCTCCTCGCGCATCGACTATCCGCTCAAGCGCCGGATCCTCTCGATCGGCTACTACCTGCTGATCCGCACGCTGTTTCGCCTGCCCATCCACGACACCCAGACCGGCCTGAAGCTCTATCGCCGGGAGGTGCTCGAGCGGGTCGCGCCGCGCCTGTTGGTCAAGGCGTTCGCGCACGACCTGGAGGCGCTCGTGAACGCGCACCGGCTCGGCTACCGGATCGTGGAGGCGCCCGTAGTCGTCACCCGCGAGCGGCCGTTCCCGCGCATCGGCCTGCTCACGGCGCTGCACGTCGCCTGGGACACCGCGGCGGTCTGGTACCGCACCTATCTGCTTCGCTACTACGACCGGGCGGGAGCGCTGGTCGACGCCAACCTCGCCACACGCGAGCAACTCCGTGCGCGTGACTCGATCCCCTACCCGATCGACGAGTAGGCAGGCGATGGGCTCCCCACAGACAGCCACGCTCAGACACATACTGCCGGCCGCCGGTGGGCGCCGTCGCGAGCTGTTGCGCTCCGGCGCCGTGCTCGGCGTGGCGGTTGGCGCGGCGAACCTGCTGCAGGTCGTCTTTCACGTCGCCATGGCGCGCATGCTGAAGCCCGCGGAATACTCTCTGCTCGCCTCATTGCTGGCGGTCGTGATGATCTTCACGGTGCCCACGCTCGCGCTGCAGGCGGCGGTCGCGCGCGAGGTGGCAGAGCGCATGGCTGATGAGGATGCCGCGTCCGCGGGGCTCGTGCTGCGTCAGGTCTGGCGCTGGCTGTGGCGCCTGCTTGTGCCGGTCGCTTGTGCGCTGGCGGTGGTCTCAGTGCCGCTCGCAATCGTGCTGAACGTCCACCGCCCCACGGCTATCTTCGCTACCGCGCTGACGCTCGCGGCGACAGCAACCCTGCCGGTGATCTGGGGCGGGCTGCAGGGAACCCACCGGTTCGGCGCGCTCGGCGGCGCCCAGACCGCCTTTGCGGTCCTGAAGCTGGCGTTGGGCATCGCGCTCGCGGTGGCCGGCACCGGCGCGGCCGGAGTGATGTTCGGCGTCGCTGGCGTGACCGTGATCGTCGCCGGCCTGTCGCTGATACCGCTGGCCGGGCTGTGGCGCCAGTCGCGGAGACTTGAGCTCACGCCGATGAACGGTCTGGCCGGCCACGCGATGACGGCGGTGCTCGCGCTGAGCCTGTTCGCCGCGATGACCAACTTCGATCTGCTGGTGGCGCGCGTCGCGTTCGCCCCCAGCGTCTCCGGCGTGTATGCGGCCGCGTCGCTGACGGGCCGCACAATCCTGCTGCTGCCGACGATCGCCACGACACTGCTGTTCCCGCACGTCGCGGTGCTGCGCGATCGCGAGCGCGAGCGCCGCTATCTGCTCGTCGGCCTCGCGTTCGTCGGACTGCTCGGGCTCGCCACCTCGGCGGTACTGCTGGCCGTGCCGCGCCTGTTCCTAGACCTGGTCTTCGGCTCCCGCTATGCGGGCGCCGCCGGCTGGATCGGCCCGCTGCTGATCGGCATGACCCTGTACGCGCTGGTGCAGACCTACACCTACCACTTCCTCTCGCTCGACCGCCGCCGTTTCTGGATCGTGCTCGCCGGCGGGCTGCTGGCGCAGAGCGCGCTGTTCGCAGTGCTGCACGCCACCCCGATGCAGCTGGTGTCGATCCAGATCGCTGTGCCGGCGGCGCTGCTGGCGCTGTGTGAGATCTTCGACCGGCGCCATCGCCGCCCACAGTCGTGAGCGCCGCGACGGTCGAGCTGCGGCGCACGCTCGCGGCTCGCCGCGCCCAGGCGCGCAGCCGCCGCCTGAGCGCACAGGCAATCGAGGGGCTCGTCATCTTCGTCGCCTTCTTCGCGGCCTATGCGCTGGTCGGCCAGCGCGTCGTCGCTGGTCAGCACGTCGTCGTCTTCGATGCGCTCGCGCGCCTGGCGCACGCCTTCTTCGTCTGGCACGACGCGCCGCCGAAGCTCGCCGCGGTCGGTTTCGAATGGCCGCCGCTGATGACGCTGGTGATGCTGCCCTTCACTGCCGACCGGGCGCTCGGTTCCTCGCTGACGGCGCTGCCGCTCACCTCCGCCGTATTCGCTGCCGGGCTGCTCGTGACGCTGGCCGCGACGCTGCGACTGCTGCACGTGCCTGTCGCGGCGCGCGCACTGTTGATCGCGCTGTTCGGCCTGAACCCGCTGTTCGTCTTCTACGCAGTCAACGGCATGGGCGAGATCCCCTACCTGTTCTTCCTGTGCCTGGGCGTCTTCTTCCTGCTGCGATGGCACGTCAGCGGCGAGGGGTCGCTGCTTGCGCTGGCAGGGATCTCGCTAGCGCTCGGCGGCCTTACCCGCTATGAGATCTTCGTCTGGGGCGCGCTGTTCGCGCCCGCCATCTGGATCCTGCTGCTGCGCCGCGGTGCCGGCCCTGACGAGATCGAGGCGTCGCTGGTCCTCTACTGCGCGCCGCTGGCGCTAGCAGCGGCGCTGTGGTGCTTCTTCAACTGGCTGATCCTCGGCAACGGCCTGTTCTGGCTGGAACACCAGGCGTCCAATGTCGCCGTCGGCCGCGGCAATCTCGCGCAGGTCCACGCGCACGGCATCCCGCTCGCTCACATCGTCAGCTCGGTGGTGGAACTGAACGCCCACCTGTTCGCGCTCGTTCCGCTCGCCGTCGTTGCACTGATCATCTTCGCGGTCATCCGCCGCGACCTCATGTCCGCGGTGCTGGCGAGCGCGGTCAGCCTCAACGCGATCATGACGATCGCGTTCATCCACCTCGCGCGCGACGAATCGCTGCTGCAGCTCCGCTACAACATGCGCGCCATGCCGCTCGCCCTGGTGGCGATGGCATGGATCGCCTACCGCATGCCTAAAGCCGCATGGCGGTGGCTGACATTGCTGCTCACCGCCGCCGCCATGACAGCCGGGATCCCGCTGGTGTGGCACACCATGAAGACCTACCGCTACCAGTTCATGGAGAGCGCCTTCGTCCACGCGATCGAAACCGGCCGCGATCAGGAGGGCGCAAGCTCGGTCGGCGGCTTTCGCGTCGGGGTGGCCGCCGAGCGCGACATGGCGCATTTCATCCTCGGCCTGCCGATGAGGCGCAAGGCGATTCTCACCGACGACGCCCAGTCCTTCGGCGTGATGCTGCTGTCCGGCCACCCCGAGCTGTTCTTCGACCGGATCGGCCGCGGCGACGCGGTCTGGCACCGCATCCTCGAGCATCCCTGGGGCAGGGTGCGCTACCTGCTGATCACCCGCTTCGGCGAACCGGAGCTCGCCAGGCAGCGCTACCCCGAGGCGCTGAGCGGCCGCCAGCCAGGGCTCACCCTGGTCTACGAGAACGCCCGCTACGCGCTGTTCGCTGTGGCCGCCAAGCCGCCCGCCACGACGGTTCACGGCGGCAGTTCGGGCTGGGGCGGTTCGACCGGCTCCTCCGGCAGCGGTGACTCGGGGGGGCAGCGGTGGCTCGGCGGGCAGCGCTAGTCCGACGGGAAGCGATGGCCAGCCACACAGGGCGTGTGTCGTCCCGTCCCTGCACCGCGGCGGGCAAAACGCGCCCTGGCCCGCGCAGCCTGTCGCCTAGGTCATGTCCGGCCGCGTAGCCAACGGCACCACCAGCGGGTGATACGGCAGTCCGCCCCAGGCTGTCCAGGCCGCTGTTAGACGAGTCCAGCCTCGCCTGTGAGTGCCTCTCCGAAGTCCCGCGCGAGGGCCGCGGCTCTCCACGATCAGGACCCCATACGCATCGCTATCGACAGCCAGCGACGCGCCCATCACCGAACCAAAGCGGTAATAGGGCGCTCCTTGTCCCCCGGTGAGCTCGACGCGCGCCGCCGGCTGAGATGCGAGAGAAAAGCCCGACGGGGTAAAAATCCGAATGATTCCACTATTTAGTGATATCCTGGATTCTCGCAACGCCAGGCTGTTAGGGGGATTTGTTGAGGCCGTGTGCCGTGAGCGCAAGCGATCCCGGAGAGCCGGATCGCCCCGCGACCCTCGTCTGGAGCGACACACTCAGCCGCTCGCTGCTCGAGTCAGCGCCCGACCCGATGCTGATCACCGACGAGCGAGGGCTCGTCAAGCTCTCAAACTCGGCCGCCGAGCGCCTCTTCGGCTACGGCCGCGGGGAGCTGGACGGCCAGCCCGTGGAGGCGCTCATGCCCGCCCGCCACAAACGCGCCCACGCGCGTCACAGATTGAGCTTCGCCGAGCATCCACGCGTCCGCCCCATGCATTCCGGCATCGAGCTGTGGTCCCGGCGGCGGGACGGCACCGAGCTGGCTGTGGAGATCAGCCTCAGTCCGCTGCGGACGGACGCCGGTGTGCTCACCGTCGCAGCGATCCGTGACATGACTCAGCGAAAGCGCGCCGAAGAGGCGGTGCACGAGCTGCACGCCCGCTCGCTGCAGGACAGCGAGGCGCGCTACCAGCAGATCCTCGAGACGACGCCGGACGGCGTGTGGCGCGTTGACGCGAACAACATCACCGACTACGTGAATCGCAGAATGACCGAGATCATCGGCTACACAGAGAGCGAGATGATCGGCCAGCCGCTCAGCCGGTTCATGGGCGAGCGCTGGGTGGCGCTGGCCGAATCAGCGATCTCTCGAGACAGAAGTGCGCACACCGTGACCGTCTTCGAGGCTCGCCTGAGGCACAAGGACGGATCCGAGGTCTGGTGTCGGATCTCCGGCTCGCCGCTGTTCGACGGCGATGGCGCGCCCACCGGATCCATCGCCGTGATGTCCGATATCACGCTCGCCAAGCAGCGCGAGGCCGACCTGCGCGCCACCGAACGGCTGCTGGTCGCGGCGACCGACGGCATGACCGACGGGATGGTCGCGATCGACAGCGAAGGCCGTGTCACCCTGATGAACCGCGCCGCGGAAGAGATGCTGGGGTGGAGCGAAAGTGAGCTCCACGGCCGCGTGGCACACGACATGGTCCACCTCCAGCACGAGAATGGTTCGCCCTACCCGATCGAGCAGTGCCCGATGACACAGGTCAGGACGGGGGGCGAATCGATCGCTATCGAGGACGACGTCTTCATCAGGCGGGACGGCGAGCAACTGCCCGTCGCCTACACCGCAGCCCCTCTCGTGGGCAAGGGCACGGAGGGTTCTGTCATCGTGTTTCGTGACATCTCGGCACACAAGCTCCAGGAACGGCGCCGGGCCGAGGAGCTCGATCAGCTCAGCTGGGTGGGCCGCATTCGCGACGCGCTCGAGAACGACCGCTTCGTCCTCTACGCGCAGCCGATCGTCGAGATCACCACGCGCGAGGTTGTGAGCCACGAGCTGCTGATACGCATGATCGGCGAGGACGGCGCGGTGATCGCCCCCGGCCGGTTCCTGCCCGCGGCGGAGCGCTTTGACCTGATACAGCGGATCGACCTGTGGGTCGCCGGCCAGGCCATCGACCTCGCGGCCAAGGGATTCTCCGTCCAGTTCAACGTGTCCGGGCGCTCGGTCGGCGACGCCGAGCTGATCGCGACGATCACCAGCCAGCTCGAGGCGACAGGCGCCGACCCGAGCCTGCTGCTGTGCGAGATCACCGAGACCGCCATGGCTCACGACACCGCGCTCGCGGGCGCGTTCGTCCGCCAGCTATCGGCGCTCGGGTGCCGCGTCGCGCTGGATGACTTCGGCACCGGTTACGGCGGCTTCACATACCTCAAGCAGCTGCCGGCCGACTACATAAAGATCGACATCGCCTTCATCCGCGACCTGGAGGACAACCGCGAAAGCCGGCATGTGGTCGCCGCGATAGTCAGCCTCGCGAAGGCGTTCGGGCAACGGACGATCGCCGAGGGCGTCGAGCGGCTGAGCACGCTCGGGCTCCTCGCCGAGCTCGGCGTCGACCACGCCCAGGGCTATTGCGTCGGCAGGCCAGAGCCCGCCGAGACGGTCCTCTGCTAGCGACCCTTGCGGCTGTGCTTGGCCCTGTGCTT
>JANWLE010000080.1 GCA_025451035.1 Solirubrobacteraceae bacterium | reverse complement strand
TAGGTCCAGGTCGTCGGGTCGCCGTCGGGTAGATGCGAGACGGAGTAGAGCGGCTCAGCATCGCCTGCCGCGTCGACAGGCCGCAGAAGCACGTGCTCGCCGCGCAGCTGGATTCGCGAAGGCGGCTTTACCGTCATCCAATGAACCGGTTCGCCGAGGGGAAGATTTCCGCCCATGGGTTGGCACCTTAGGGAACGGCGCACGCCACAAGGCAGACGATGACGGCCGCTGCCCTGCAATTTTGTGTACGAGAACATCGGCATCCCCTCTTTCTTGTGGACGTCGAGACGACGACTACACCGGAGGCCTCACAGCCTGCTGATCTCACCGCTGAAAGCGGCCGGTCGTAGCGACTAGTAGCCGACGCTGTAGTGGCTTATGTGGTGGCAGCCGTCGAGCTTGTAGTGGCGCTGGCTGATCACGCTCAGGTACACAATGATCGCAGGGTTCTGGCAGTGGATGACGCCGCTGGCATAGTCGTCGTGGGAGTGCACAACAGTGCGAGGGTTCGTCCCGGTCCAGATGTAGTCGCGGGTGGCGTTGGCGTAGATCACGTTACGTCCGTTACCCGCATGGATATACGACACCTGGAACGGCGGGCCGCCTGTCGGCCTGTAATCAGACCAGATCACATCCCCGTCGTCGCCGCCAATGATGGTGTCTGTCCCATAGCCGCCGAGCAGCCAGTTGTGTACGCCGTTGATCCCCACGATGGTGTGCCTGCGATGCCACGGCCCCTTATCCATCTTCAGACACTGGTCAGGTGGCCAGCCCGCCCAACTGGTGTGCGATGCGGTCGCACGCGCCGAGACGCGCGCGACAGTGCCACTGGACAGCGCACTCGTGCCGCTCGACAGGGATGTCGGGCAGTAGTGCACGTACAGCCCTTGGTCGTAGCGGGCGGTGCCGATGAGACCGGCGTTCTGAGCATATGAGCTGCTCGCGAGGGACTTGACTCCCGGCGCTAGGCGCGTCTGAAAGGTGCTTGTCTCGCCGGGAGCGAGCACCACGTACTTTCTCGCGCGCACCCGCCCGTCATAGAAGAAGGAGAGCATGTAGGCGCCGGGGTCGAGCGGCCCCGCGCTCCAGCTGCCGTCGCTACCGGTGCGACCATGGGGCCCTGACACCCACACTCCCACGTCGGCGGCAGGCTTGCCATTCGCGAAGCTGACTGTGCCGTTGAGCACTCCAGGTGCCTGTGCTCGAGCGAGCGTAGCGGCGAGGCTCGTGGTGGTGCCGGCGCTGACCGAGACACCGTCCTGCAGAAAGAAGCCACCTTCCCCGTTTTCGCCAGGCTCGCTTCGCGCGAGGATGCTGTAAGTGCCGCCAGGTAGGGCCAGCGAGAAGCGGCTATGTTCGATTCTGGACTGATACTCCTGGCTCCCGTCCTGGGAGATCGCGATGAGAGTTCCGTAGGGGATGCGGCCTCCGTCATAGGTGGCGTTGCCTGCGATCACCCCGTTTTGCTGGCCGTTCGCGACCGGCAGCAGCACTGAGCCAAACAACCAGATGAACGCTATGAGGACGACCGGCAGACGTGTCCCTCTGAAAGCGGCGGCGCCGCCCGACATCTTCACGGTCTCCCTCGTCTTCCTTGACTTGCTTCTCGCCAACGCGGTCTCACTGGTACAGGTAAATCGAGCAGTCATCTTCCCTATCGCTCCCGCCCGGTGCGACGCTTTAGCATACGGACGAATAGATGATGCGGCGGGGGTTGATCTCCCTGTATACGCAATTTGCGCACACGCTTCACCGCTTGGGCCTGCCCGTGGAAGGTGGGCTTAAGTGAAAGTCCGCGACCGCGGACTGCTAGATCCAGCCGAGCAGTGGCCCGAAGACGAGCCCCGCCGTCAGGTCTAGTGCCGCTAGTCCGCCGACGACCTGCAGTTGCCTCGCGCGTCGCGGCATGTCGTAGACGGTGAAGCACACTACGTAGAAGGTGAGATAGCCGAACACCACGATCACCGGGAAGCTGGCGAGGTTCCACCACCAGTAGTACCAGTGGAACACGCCATCGGCATGGAGCAGCATCTCCACACCCACGGACACGAGCGACAGGGCGACCGCGACAGCCCAGCGGTTGGGAATGCCGAAGTGCCGTACGGCCTTGTCGGGAGGCAGCACCTTCACGAAGACGATCCCATTGATCGCGAAGAAGAGCGATATCTCGATCGTTAGCCCAATCAGGATCAAAAAGCTCGTGTGGCCGGTCACCGTCCAGAGTGCGGCGTGTCCGTTGAAGTGGAGCACGAGCGCATTTGCTATCTCATTGGCCCAGTCCATGAACCAAAAGGCCAGCCCTGCGAGGATCGCACTCCAGTTGGCCTGCTGGACCTCCACCGCGTAGACGTAGACCACAAGCGCCAGCAGCGTCACCGTCGACCAGTTGAACAGACCGGGCGTTCTGAGCAGGTGCTCGGCTTCACGCGTGGCCTGTGTGGCGAGTGCGAACACGCAGGGCAGTATGACCGACTCAGAGGTCTCGGGCTCGATAACCGCCCTTGAGGACCGAGCTGCTGACCGTTCAGTGAACGCGCCCGAAGGCTCGGGCGAAGGCTCGCGCGATCACGCCGTAGCCGGCCTTGTTCGCGTGAATGTTCGGACCGACGGGTTCGGGTGCGCACATCCACGTCAGCTTGCAGACTTCGGCGACAGCGGGCGGCACCATTTGACCGTCGAAGCTCGCTAGCGGCGAGAGCTCATACGTTTTGAAGGCGTCATCGACGTGTGCGATGCTGAATCTGCTTTCCCGGTACAGGCGTTCCAGTGCGCGGTTGAAGTTGTGCGCGTAGCTGTTGATGTCGAGCGCCTCGGTCTGGTCGCCCGGCGTCAAATACAGCTGCAGGAACGGGTCATATAGCGTCATCGAGGCCATCGGCGTACCGGGCGCGGCGGCCTTGTGCAGGCGTCGCATGATGATGGGAAGGTTGGCGTGGATGTGTTCCACGCCCTTGACCACGCAGCCGACATCGATTTTGTTCTGCGGAGCGCAGCCGTCGACGTCATTGGCGCCGATGTCAAGCGTGACGAACGCGACTTCTCGGCGCCTGTGGTGCTTGCGCAGGAAGCGCTCGGCGGCGGCCATTTGCGATCCGCCAGAGGGGTTGCAGCCAAGGATGATCGCGTCTGGGTTGCCGCGCCCGGTCAGCATGCTGCTCGTGCTCTCCCCGCCGCACCCGAGCTTAACGAGCACGAGGTTGTGAATCTGGGCACGCTCGAGCTCGTAGAGCTGGTCGGCGTATCCCTGGTCGGTGTTGACTGTGATGCCCGCCGGATCGGGCTGCATGCCCTGGGCGAGCGAGTCGCCAAGCGACAGGTAGTAGCGATGCAGCCTGGCCGCGCTGGCACTGGCGGCAAGCGAAAGGCCGAGCGCAATGCCGATGCCAACAGCAGTCAGTCGGGCGACCATGCACCGAATGTAGCGCGCATCGAGCGAGCGCCAGCCAGCAGCGGTACCCGCGCTGTCCGGTCAGCTTGCGACGGAGGCTGCCTGGGGCGGGTTCTCTTTCGCCCAATCGACGATCGCGCCGGAGCCGGTGAGCACTTTGCCGTCGTCGAGCACGAGGATCGGTACCGAGCGCTGACCGCTCAGCTGCTCGATCTCCGCGCGGTCCTGCGCGCGTTTCGGGAGCGTCCAGATCTTCAAGCTGCCGCCTTTGACCGTCTTCAGCTCATAGGAGTGGCCGGCCTCGTCGAGCGCCTTCGCCGCCCGGCCACAAGGGTGGGCCAGCGGGCCAGGTAGACCACCGAACGCCTTGCCGTCAGAGCAGGTGTAGAGGACCATGGCAAGGCTAACGCTAGCGCCAGCGTTGACCGAAAGCAATAGCGGAAAGTCCGTCCACATTGCGGTCACAGAGCCGCTTTACCGCCGCGCCGCGAGCGCGTGCGCGTTTTGCAAGCCCGACGGGCGGCACTCACCGGCGAGCATGGTTCGCTGACCAGCGAGATGGTTCCGCTGCGGCCCACGAACGCCGCTCGGTTAAGCTCCTGCTCGGTGAGTGTCTCATCACCGTCCCCCGCGGAAACCCGACGGTGGCCTCGACGGCACCGGCGAGCACTGGTCGGCTGCGGCGCTTTGTTTTTGGTTTTGTTGTGTTTGGCGGCGGGAGCCGGCGCGAGCTGGTATTTCTCAGGCGAGGTCGTCGAAGTGGATCATTCTCCCTGGCCCGCGACCGTCACGATCGATGCGGTCTCGGCCGGCAAGGTGGTGGTGGCCCGCTCCAAGGACACGCTCCGTCCAGGCGTCTACGGCTTGGACTGGCCCGAGGGCCACTATGGCGTTGACCGCCACAGCGGGCACGCGATCCTCGAAGGGGTGGTGAGCAGTTCCTCGCACACCGTCACGCGGCGCCTCAAATTGGTGCGCGGACGCCTCGCGGCCGGCATGAAGGTCGCCCTCGACGCCAATGTCTATGAAGGCAACCCGACTGAAGCGGTGGGCCTCCCCTTCACCAGCGTGAAGGTGCCCGACGAACTTGGTCCGATGCCAGCGTGGCTGATCCCCGGACGCATGCACACATGGGCAATCGTCGTTCACGGTTTGAACGGCGGCCACGAAGACGGATTGAGGATCGCGCCCACGCTGCACCGCACCGGGCTGCCCACACTGCTCATCACCTACCGTGGGGACATCGGCGCCCCGCGCAGCCCCGATGGCCTGCACCACATGGGCCTCACGGAGTGGCGTGATCTGCAGGCCGCTGCTCGCTACGTGCTTGCGCATGGGGCCAGGCGCCTTGTCCTGATCGGGTACTCGATGGGCGGCTCGATCATCGCCCAGTTCATGGAGCGCTCACCGCTGGCGCACAGTGTCGTCGGCGTGGTGCTCGACGCGCCGGCGCTGGACTGGAAGGCGACCCTGTCCTACAACGCCGACGAGATGGGGTTGCCGTCGTTTTTCGCTATCCCCGTCGAGTGGATGATCGGCGCGCGAATCGCCGTCGACTGGGAACGCCTGGATGCGCTGCGGCACACCGCCGCGCTGCACCTGCCGATCCTGCTATTCCAGGGCACCGACGATCAACTGGTGCCGATTTCGACCAGCGACGCCTTCGCGAGAGAGCTGCGTGCCTGGATTACCTACTACCGCGTGCCGAAGGCCGGCCACACAGAGTCCTGGAACGTAGACCCGCGGGTCTACGAACAGCGGCTCGTGTCCTTCCTCGCTCGCATCAAACCCCAAGGGCGCTGACCTCGTGCGCTACCCGATGAACGCGGTAACGGCTTGCATGACGTTGGCAGCCGGCACGGGGCCCAGCCGCAGCGTCCAGCCACCGTCCAGCTCCTGACGGAAGGTGTGGGGTATGCCACCCCGCTTGAGCGTCTCCTCGTGCTGTTGTGAGCGTTCATACCCGGTCACGCCTTGAAAGGTCGCGTCCAGGCCATAGCGGTCCTCGTCCAGCGGCCAGATCGTCAGCTTGTCCGGTCTCGGTCCCGTCTTGACGTTCCTGCTCACGGTCGTCGCATCGGCCATTACGTCATGGAGCTTTAAGCAGAGCAGCCTTACCTTGGCCGCGACACAAGCATCTACAAGGATTGGTATGCCTGCTCGTGCCAGCTAACCGCGAGCGTGTCGGCCCGCTCTGCGTCGCCCACTCCTGTATGGCCAGATACCTGCTGCAGGCAGCTCTCGCCTACTCTCGCAACGAGGCTAGCGCGGCTGGCACGCGCAGGCAGCGAACGCGCACTGCCACGGGGTTGCTGTCCCTCGAGACGTTCGCTGACGGCATCGATGAACCGCCCCATCAGCTCGTCCCGTAGCTTGCCACCTCGCTGTCGTACGCCGCCGTCTTGCGCCGCCTTGTGTGCTCTTCAGCCACGCCCCGCCGCTACACGACCCAGATCACCTGCAGCGGTTCATCTCGACACTAAAGCGGTAAGCCAAACATCAGCCACGCATGCCATCGGAGCCGTCTCGGCTCGGGGGCGCTCTGTGAGAGCGGACTGGCTAGGTCGCCCTGGCGAAACAGCGCGGTTGCCTGGCCTGGCTGCAATCCCGTCCAGTCGCTCTCTGCTGGAAAACGGAGTAGTGATTGCCATTATCCGCGACTCGGCCAGACACCCGGCAACGCAAGGTTGATGTGCTGCGTCATTTCCCTCATGGGAGATATACCCGCCTGGGCTCGCAAACCTCGGTCGACGGTGGAGTCTAGGGGCGGTGGTCGGAGCCGTAGTAGGTGGCAGCGCTGCCCAGCAGGAGCTTTTGGGAGCCGTACTCCACCTCGGCTCGCTGCGGCTTAAAGCCGGCCGGGAGCGGGATCTTTTCCTTCAGTGCATACAGCACGAACTCGATCGTGTCTGTCTTGCCTGGCGCCGCACAGATACCCCCGTAACCGGGAGAGCCGTTGCTATCGGAGCCGACAATGCCGCCAGCAGGGATCCCACCGGCGGCGACGCCATCGGAGCGCGGATTGATATCGCCAACGATCCAGCGTATGCCGTAGTGGCTGCCGGCCGCAGGGCCGGCCTGCGTCATGTCGATCACGAACAGGACAAGCGCCTTCGCCTTCGCCGGCACGTTGCGCCATTCAAGCGGTGGGCTTATGTCGGCGCCGTCGCACGTGTAGCGGGAGGGGATCTGTTCGTTGAGTTCAAACGCAGGGCTGGTGATTGCCATCGCGCCCCCGCTTGGTGCTGGAAGCTCTCCACTGCCGTTGGATGATGAGGAGCCAGATGACTGCGGAGGCGCGGCTTTGGCGGTCAATTCTTCAGGTTCACCTTTGTACTCAGAGCAATATTCCATTAGGTATTCGGCCCTGCACCTCGTCCGTGCCTTCCAGCGGCGCTCAAACGAGTCTCCGAAGCTGGCTAGCAGTGCCTGGCGCTGGCTGCCGCTCTTGCCGGCGGTCACCTTTGCGGCGATCCGGGACTCGAGCAGTTCCACACGCTGGCGGGCAAGCAGGTCGGCTTCGGTCTCACCGTATTTGGCGAGGAACTGCTTCAGCGCACGTGACTTGGAAAAGCCCTTCCGCTCGGTCTTGACAAAGGCTTGCTTGACTTCTGATTCTGAGACTGAGATGCCGAGCGCGGCGGCTTCCTCGAGCACCCACTCGGATGTGATGAGAAAGCCAAGCGCCTTGTGGGGAGCCTTGCCGGTCAGGCCGAACGCTCTCTCGATCGAAAGCCAGTGTTCGTAGCCTGACTTTGGAATTGGTACGTTGGCAACATATGCGACGGCTTCGCGATCGGATCTCGACTCCGTAATCGGTGTCGCTGGGGAACTCGGCACCGGCACCGATGATGTCGTTATGGGAGACCCCGATGAGCCGCAGCCGGTAAGGACACCGAGCAGAAGCGCGCCCAGCGTCGATGCGCAGACACCCGCCCGCGGAAAGCTGTACAGCTGTGAAAGCCCACCCATCATTCCTTACCGCACGCAAGCTAGCGAGGGAACCTAAGCAAAACCAAAAGGGCATTGCCCCCGGCACGCCGTCTCGACGCAGGCTTGCCAGCCACTGGATGATGTTGCGCGAGCCACCACCTGAGCTTGTACGGTTTGCCTTGCGCGATCACCAATTCGGTGCCAGAAGACTGTGAGTACGAAATGACTGAACTTCAGAGCCTCTCCTCCGATCAACAGGCCGTGCTGTCGGGAATAGTCGAAGCCGGCAAGAGCTATGCCGAGCTTGCACGGGAGCTCGGCATCTCGAAGACCGAGGTTCGCGAGCGAGCCCGTGCGGCACTCGACGCGCTCGCCGAAGCAACCCCCGGTCCCGAAGGCGCTGCAGAGGAGCTCGCGGACCCCTCGCTGGCTCCGGCGAGCGTGCTCCAGCCCGATAAATCCTCGGGCTCGATGAAGGCGGGGATCATCACCGGCCTCGTGCTCGGGTCGATCGCGGCCGCGGTCATCCTCATCACCAACCAGGGTGGGGGTAGTTCGACGCCGTCCTCCCTACAGAACTCTCCGCGCCGCAGGCCGGCGTCGTCGAGCGGGGGCGGGCTCACACTGCTGAAAACGATCCCCTTGGCCTCCGCCGGGAAAGCGCCGAAGACGACCGGCAAGGCGTATGTCATCGCGCAGGGAGCTCAGCGGCGGATCTTCATTACCGTGCAGGGCCTATCGCGCGGGTCTCGCTACCAGCTGTGGCTGTACAACTCGCCCTCCAGCTACACACCCGTCGGACAGACGATGACCGTCGCCACCAGCGGCACCCTGCAGGGCGCGAGCAACGTGCCGTCGAGCACGGTCGCATACCAGCGGATCATCCTCACGCGCGAGGGCACCACGCATCCGAGGCGGCCGGGCCAGGTCGCGCTGAGCGGCCTGTTCTCCGTCCGCTAGAGCGGGCGCGATGAGGCGGTCTGATGCGTATAGGCTTTGCGGTGGTTGGCGATGGCGACTATGTGTCGGTGCTGACCGAAGGCAGCGTATTGATCGCGGGCGAGGAGCGCCGCTGGTCGACCGTCGGCCTTAATCGCTTCCGCGGGGATCTCATCGACGCCTGCTGGCTGCTGGCGCTCGACCAGTCCGTCTTTGATCAGGTCTGGCTACCACAGAAGTAGGCCAGGCAAGGCAACCAGACACACCAGTGGAGCGTTTTTCCCGTTGGCGTCGTGCCGTTACGGCGGCAGAATCGACGGGGCGTGAAGCACACCCGCCATCGGGAGGTCGACCAGCAGGTGCTCGTCTTTGCCGAGAACCTACGCAGGGAGCGTCGTCGTGCGTGTCTCTCGCGAGCGGCGCTCGCCGACAGCAGCGGCCTTGACCGTACGGCGATCGCCTTGCTCGAGCGAGCTGACCGCGCGCCCGGCCTCTCCACCCTGCTGAGCCTCGCCCGCGCCCTCGGCCTACCGCCGGCGAAGCTACTCGCCGGCCGAGGCACGGACGGCTCTCCGTTGCGCGGCCCAAACCATGGTGGTGTCCTACCGGCCAACAACGCGATTCACTTTGGCCTGAACCTGCGCTGGGCGCGCCGGCGAGTGGGGATCTCACAAGAGACGCTCGCACGGCTGGCGGGAATCGACCGCGCCGCAGTCGGCGTGTATGAGCGTGGCGCGCGCGAACCGAACCTGCGCACGATCCTCAAGCTCTCGGGCGGGCTCGATGTCCACCCTGCGACTTTGCTGCGCGGGATCCGGTAGCGACCCGCTACTCAGGCGTCGGTCAGCCCCGCTCACCGATCCAAGCGAGGATCGCTTTGGAATGTGTCAGCACGGTCCCGTCGGGAAGCCTGAGCGCCGGCAGCTTCGTATCACCCGTGGCGACCTTGAGCTCCTCGCGCGAGCCTTTGCGCAAGAAGGGAATGGGGCTGCCGTGCGCGGCCACCACTTTCTCGTACTCGATGTTCGCGGCGCGCAGCGCCTCCTGTACCCGCCTGCACGGGTGGATCCGTGGCCCCCCATCATCGCCGTGACAGACAAACAATGTCGGCTTCTCAGCCACCT
>JANWLE010000079.1 GCA_025451035.1 Solirubrobacteraceae bacterium | reverse complement strand
GCGACCGCGTCGTCGGGCAGCGTGAAGGTGGACGTGTGTATCGACGTGGACGCGGGGCTGTGGATGCTCGGCGGTCGCCTACGACTCGGCGTCAAGCGCTCGCCAGTACACACGCCCGAGCAGGCTGCGGCACTCGCGCGGGAGATCCTCTCCCGCGAGCGGCTGCGGCTCACCGGAATCATGGCCTACGAGGGTCAGATCGCGGGTCTCGGAGACGCGCCGCCGGGCAGCCGCCTGCGCGCCGCCGCCATCAGGGCGCTCCAGGCGCGCTCGGCCCGCGAGCTCGCCGTGCGCCGAGCAGCAGTTGTCGCCGCCGTCGAAGAGGTGCTGCGCGGCTCGCCCACGGAGCCGCTTCGATTCGTCAACGGCGGCGGCACCGGAAGCCTGCAGGGCACGGCATCAGAGGCGGCTGTCACGGAGCTCGCCGCCGGCTCGGGGCTATACGGCCCGACTCTGTTCGACGCCTATCGCGCCTTCAAGCCCGAGCCCGCCGCGCTGTTCGCGCTGCCGGTCGTGCGAAAGCCCAGCAGGTCGGTCGCGACAGTGCTCGGCGGCGGCTATCTCGCCTCCGGGACGCCCGACGCTGCGCGGCTGCCGACACCGTTCCTGCCAACCGGCCTATCGCTCGACGGCCGCGAGGGCGCGGGGGAGGTCCAGACGCCGCTGCTAGGGCCCGGCGCCAGGGCGCTGCGCGTCGGCGAGCGCGTGTGGTTTCGTCACGCCAAGGCCGGTGAGCTGTGTGAGCGCTTCGACCGGCTTTACCTGATTGAAGGTGACCGCGTCGTCGGGGAGGCGCCCACCTACAGAGGCGAGGGGCAATGCTTTTTGTGAGCTCGCGAGCCTTTCAGTGAAGACCGAAGTTTGGCTCACGCCACGGGGTCTGTTTGCCTGAGGGCCGGGACAGCGTGAAGCCACGCTAGCCCGGCGGTGACAGCGGGCTAGCGGAGGGGTTTTCGGCGGCCTTGATGATCGGAGCCCAGCGCACGCTGTTTCGAAAAGCACCGGCGGTGTGATACACCGACCAAGCGAGGATCGCGACCAGGAACGGGGCGTCGCTGAGCGCGATGACAAGAGCAAAACGGTTGGTGCTGAGAGTGAGCAGCGCGGTTAGCCGTACAAGCGCCCGTGCCAAAAAGTAGGCGCCCCAGACGATGGAGATGCTCCACATCGCCCCGCGGAACGTGTCGGAGTCGCGCATCTCTTCGGGCAGCGGGAAGATGTCAGCCGCGAAGTAGCCGGCGAACGGCCGTCCACTGATGAGCAAGGCGAACACGGCGCCGGCGAGCAGCATGTCGATCCCTATCTCCTGCGCGAGGTAGACGGTGGCGCTGCCCGAGCTAAACCCGACGGTCGCACGGATAGCGACCAGTATGAGCGCGAGGCGCACGACCGTCGCCGGTCTTCCCCGGCGGCGCTCGTGGGCGAACACCGAGACGCCGAAAAGGGCCGCGAGCGCGACTCCGGCGGTCAGGTCGATCAGCTTCCAGCCGGCGAAGAAGACGGCGAGCGGACCGAAGCCGTCGCGCAACAGCCTCGGACCAGCGTGGCGAACGACCGCTCCGATCGATGTCGGCGCGAGCGCGACACGCTCATCGGTGATGGCTGGCACCTGCCCAGAAGTATAGAAAGCGATTAAAGCGAAGCCGCTGACCGCCGACCCCAGCGGTCATCCGGCGAGCCCCGCGGGTACTTGCTAAACCAGCGTGAGGTCGCTGCCGATACGTTCGCGATCGCTTCACCGGTCGCGCGAGCTCGTGCGGCCGCCGAACCTCGAGCGCCAGTGCGACACAGTCGACAGCTAACCCTCCCCTCCAGGCTGGCCCCGTTCCTCGCGGCAGTCCTCGTTTTGGGCGGCTGCGGAGGCTCGGGTTCACCAAGCTCACCGCCGTCGGCAGGCCATCCCGCGACTCCCAGCAATACGAGCACCAGCGCTGCCTCTCCAGGCCACGGCGAAGGCGCGCGGGCGCAATACGCCGCCTTCGCGAAGGCGGTCAATCTTCAGCCGCAGGATGTGGCCGGCTTTGCTGCCTCGGTTAAGAAACGGTCCAAGCACAAGAACCCCACTGGCAACGCGGCGTTCGGAACCGAAGCTGAGTACCAGCACTGCGTCGGCGGAGGCAAGGAACTAAAGCCCATCCTCAACGCTGACTCAGACGAATTCAAGTCAGGGCAGGGCCTTCACTTCACCGCGGTGAGCTCCAACGTGAAGGTGATGTCCGCCATTGCCGCGGCCCACGCAGAACTCGCAAGAGCCAGAAAGCTAATGGAGAGCCCCTCGGTACGCGCCTGCCTGGCACGCATGGTCGATGCCTTCGGGACCCACGGTCAGATCAAGCGTCTCGGCGGCACACGCATGCGTATCACTGTCGGAGGGCTGCGAATCGCTCCGCTGCAGGCGGGTTCGATCGCAAGCGGCGCCGACGGCAGCTACGGGTTGAGCCTGAGCATCCACATCACATACACGGTCTACACCGGCGCACGCACCGTCGAGGTGCCGGCCATCCTCTACGTGGACGGACTGACCTTCGGCGTCGGTCGTGCAGAGATCTCCCTCGCCACCGACAGCTTGGGAGAGCAATTCCCGCCTGAACTCGAGGCCAAGCTCTACGCGAACCTCGTGTCGCGAGCGCTCGCTGCCGCCCGTCAGTACCCAGCGATTCAAAGCTAGGCGCAGTTCAGGACAGGGGTTCGGCAGCTACCCCGCGACAGCCCAATCTAAAGCCCGCGGGCATCGCTCGTGGACTTTGAGCGCGGTGCAGGTAGTTTCCGGTCAGGCGCGCCCGCTGCGTACAGTGTCTGAGGTGAGCGACGAGCGCGAACAGCCGAACCTATACCCGGACAGCGGGGGTGCTGCGGCGATCTCGATGCGCGGCGTGCACAAGCGTTTCGGCGGGATCACCGCGGTCGACGGGCTCGACCTGCACGTCCCCTCCGGCGTGTGCTTCGGGCTGCTCGGGCCGAACGGCGCGGGCAAGTCCACGACGATGCGCATGCTCACCGCGCAGACGCTCGCGGACGAGGGGCAGATCGCGGTGCTCGGCTACCGCCTGCCGGGCGAGTCCAAGCAGGCACGCCTTGAGATGGGGGTGGTGCCGCAGCTCGACAACCTCGACGTCGAGCTCACCTGCCGCCAGATCCTGACGGTGTTCGCGCGCCTGTACCGGGTGCCGCGCTCTGAGAGAAGCATGGCGGTCGAACGCGCGCTGGGCATCGCCAACCTCGAGCCACGCGCGGACACGATCGTGCGCGAGCTCTCCGGCGGCATGCGCCGGCGCCTGCTGGTAGCGCGCGGCCTGATCCACAGCCCGCGGCTTGTGCTGCTCGACGAGCCGACGGTGGGGCTTGACCCGCAGGTCCGTCAAGAGCTGTGGTCGCTGATCGATGGGCTGCGAGCCAGCGGGGTAACAGTGCTGATGAGCACCCACTACATCGAGGAGGCCGAGCGGCTGGCGGACACCGTCGCCGTGATGAATCAAGGCAAGATCATCGCGCAGGGCCCGCCGGGCGAGCTCGTATCCGCGCACGCCGGGGAGCAGGTGCTGGAAGTCTATGGAGCACCGGAGAAGCTCGCGGCGGTGAGCCAGCTCGCGTCAGAGGGCGGCTGGCAGAGCCGCCGCAGCGGGCCGGCGATCGCAATCCTGCGGGCGGAGACGCTCGACGGCAGCGCGCCCGACGGCGTGCTGCGCCCGGCGAACCTCGAGGACGCGTTCGTGGCCCTCACCGGAGAAGACATCGAATGAGCACGCCGACGGAGCCGCGTAGCGCGCCACGGCGCATCGGCCGGCTGGAACCGGCGGCGCTCGCCGGCGTGATGAGCCGCGATGTCGCGATCTTCGGGCGCTACTGGAAGGCGACCACGTTCTCGTCGGTCGTCCAGCCCACGATCTACCTGCTCGCGTTCGGCCTCGGCTTCGGCTCGCTCGTGCACACCGTCGCTCACGTCAAATACGTGCCCTATGTGGCGACCGGTGTCGTTGCGACCGCGATCCTTTTCTCCTCGGCCTTCCCGGGCATGTTCAACACGTTCGTGCGCTGGCAGTTTCAGCGCACCTACGACGCGATGCTGGCCGCCCCGGTCGACGTCGAAGAGCTGATCACCGCCGAGATGCTGTGGGTCTCGTTGCGGGCAGGCGTGTACGGGCTCGCGCCGCTGCTCGTCGGCATCGCGTTCGGGCTGCAGCCTGAAGCAGGCATGCTGCTGGTCCCGTTGATCGGCTTCGTGACCGGTTTCGGGTTCGTGGGGTTTGGCGTCACGATCGCCGCAGTCGCCAAGACGATCGATAACTTCAACTACATAACGAGCGCGGTGCTGACCCCGATGTTCCTGGTCGCCGGCACGTTCTTCCCCGTGTCTAACCTGCCCGACGGGGTGCGCCAAGCCGCGCAGGTCAATCCGCTGTATCACTGCGTGCAGCTCGTGCGCGATGCGTCGCTAGGGGGCCTGAACACCGCCGACCTCGGTCATGGCGCAGTGCTGCTCGTATTCGCCGTGCTGATGTGGCGGGTCGCGATCTGGAGCCTCGGCAAACGCCTGATCGACTAGCTGTAGCAGTGGGCGCTGTGTAACGAGCGGTTTGATTTATAGGGCTGGCAGCTCGGTCGACAGGCGCCTTGAGCGGGTCTGCGGCTGGCGCTCGGGACGGCGCGACTACCCGCGGGCCGTGTTGACCCGCGTGGGTCAGTTGGCGAGGACGGTGAAGAAGTCGCGGCCGTAGGGCGTGAGGAATCGTCCGGGGATTCCGAACTGGCCGGGGACGACGGGTATCGCGTTCGGCCCACCCGGATGATGTTCGTAGAGGTATCCGGCGACCCACTCCGGGTTGATGTCGAGCTGAACGGCGCGCACGACGGCCGCACCGATCAAGGCGTGCGCGATCATGGCCGGCGAGAGGCTCTGGCCGGCGGCCCACACGAGCTGACCGTCGCGGGTGATCCCCAGCGCCGAGCGGGTCACATTGGCCCCGCCTCCCAGTGTTCCTCCCCAGCAGGCCCGGATGCAGTTTTCGACTGTGGGCGCGGCCACGCCGTGATCGACCAGCAGGTGCAGGTTTTGCAGCACCGAGATGACTGTGAGCCCGGGGGCTGGGACACCCTCGTGCCATGCCCCGATGTCGGTCGTGCCGTTCTGGTAGGTCACGATCGAGCCCAATCCCGCTGTGAGCGGAACCCCGACGCGCTCGTCCGCCAGGAATCCGACGGAGCCATAGCTCAGCTTGAAGCCGCCGTTGAAGGCGGCCACGACCCGGTGAATTTCGCGGGCGCCGATGCGGTCCCCGTAGGTCCAGCTTTGTCCTCCGGGTTCGCGCAGTCCCGCGTGCAGGGCCACGTGCACCAAGCGCTGATCGAAACGAAGCAGCGTCACGCCTGATCGCTGAGCGATCCAAGCGGCGGACTGGCCGCCGAGGCTCGCAACCGGCTTCCACGTGGTTGCCGGCCGGCCGGGTCCTGTGACGGCTAGGCTCGATAGCGCGAAGGACGTGTGAGCGCTGCCTTTCTTGGTGGCGGCGTTCGACTGGCTTCCACAGCCACCCACGGCAATCGCGAGCAGCAACGCGACCGTGCTCACAAACGGCAGTTTCATTTGTGGGGCGTCATGTCACGGTTTGAGCACGATCGCTCGGCACGAGTGCGGCTGGCCGGCTGCAAACACGTTTGCTGGCACGACTGCCGTTTGTATGCGGTGAATCTCGCTCGTGTGCGTAAGCACGGCCTAACGTGGGGGTGAGAACGCTCTCACTGCCAGGCGCGGGCAATAAATGAGGGTCCACCCATAGTGACCTCTCAAGTTCACGCTTGGGTTGGCGCGTGCGGCGATGCGCTTGCAGGAGCGACCCTCTCAGAACGACGGCGCAAGCACCGCGATGGTTCCCACACGCGGCGATTCAGGACTCAACTCATGCCCCGCGCCCGCCGATGGGGGGGCATGCAAAGCGAGAGTGCGCACACGCTGGAGCTGTCGGGGACCCGTCGTGGGTCAGACGTCTTGGCCAGCCTTTGGGGCTGGCTCACCGGCTTGCCGCGCCCTGCATTGCTCTCGCGCGGCCAGGTAAAAGATGGTTCAACGACGGTGCGCTGGGGCGTCTGGTGTGCGCGCCACCAGAGTCTGGTGCGGGCGCTCGCGCTGATAGCGCTGGCCTGGTCGAGCGCATACATGATCTGGCGAGTGGGCTGGAGCTTGCAGCGTGCCAACGTGCCGCTGTGGGGATGCCTGCTTGCGGCAGAGGCCTACGGAGTGTGGAACCTGGCGACGTTCAGCTGGCTCACCTGGGATCTCAGGCCAAGCGTGAGGCCGCGCGCGCACCGAGCGCACAGCGTCGATGTGTACATATGCACCTACGACGAGCCCCTCGCGGTGCTCGAGGCGACGCTGTCGGGGTGTGCCTCGCTGAGTTACCCGCACACAACATGGTTGTTGGACGATGGTGCGCGGGCGGAGATCGCCAAGCTCGCACATCGTTGGGGGGTGCGCTACATCGCACGGCCGGACAAAGCGCATGCCAAGGCGGGCAACATCAACCACGCGCTGTCGCGCACCGAAGGTGAGCTGGTGCTCGTGCTCGACGCCGACCACGTGCCGATGCCGGACGCGCTCGACACGCTCGTCGGTTACCTGGACGATCCCCAGGTGGCGCTCGTGCAGTCGCCACACGACTTCTCCAATCACGATTCAATCCAGCACTACGCGCTCGGACGCCACGAGCAATCGGTGTTCTTCTCGGCGATATGCGTCGGCAAGAACCGACACAACGCAGCCTTCTGGTGCGGCTCGGGCGCGCTCATCCGGCGCGCGGCGCTGCTATCAGTCGGCGGCGTTGCCACCGACACGATCGCCGAGGACTTTCACACGACGATCAAGCTGCACGGTCGCGGCTGGCGCACCCACTACGACAACCGCGTTGTCGTGCAAGGGCTCGCGCCGCACGATCTCGCGTCATATCTGTTGCAGCGCGACCGCTGGGCACGGGGCAACCTGGCGGTATTCACCACGCCCGAGAGTCCACTGCGCGCCCGCGGATTGACTGCCGCCCAGCGCTTCAGCTACCTGGCCAGCTTGACCGGATATCTAGCCGGACCGGTGCGCCTGATGCTCCTCGGTGTGCTGACCGCGGTGATGTGGAGCGGTGTCCTGCCGTTGCAGATCTCTCCACTCGAACTGGTCACGCTGTGGGCGCCAGCGACACTACTGATGGTGCTGGCCGGCTCAGCATTGTGCCGTGGCCAGCAGAGTAGCGGCGAGTCCATCCACTACGAACTATGCACAGCGGAGATCTTCACGCGGGCACTGCGCTGCGCCGTGCGGCCCGGGCGCACCGGCTTCAAGGTCACACCCAAGGAGGGCGTCGACCACGGCGGCTGGCATGCGCTACGCCAGTTTCGCCTGCTGATCCTCTGCGCCGCGCTGCTGGCAGGCGGCCTGGCGCTGCGGGTCGCGGACGACCTCGGAGCAGGGGTGCTACCGGCGATGCACGGCTTCGCGGCATGGTTCGTGCCGCTGCTCGGGCTTATCGAGCTGCGCCGTGTCATCCGCACACTTGCCCGTATCGCCAGGCGCAAGCAGCTGCGCGGCGAGTACCGCACCCCGCTCGCCGCCTCGGCGGTGGTCCTCGTCGACGACGGCGACGCAACAGCTCAGGCGTCGCTGCTGGGCCGCATGCGTGACATAACACCAAGCGGCCTCGGCTTCGAGCTCTCGCGGCCGCTTGCCCCGGGGACGCGCGCAACCCTCACGGTCCAGCTTCCGAGCGTCGCCGGACAGCCCAACGCGACTCGTCTCGAAGTGGAGGTGCGTTCATGCGTGGCTCACGAGCACGACTGGCGTATCGGCGCTTCGATCACCGGTTGCACCGAG
>JANWLE010000078.1 GCA_025451035.1 Solirubrobacteraceae bacterium | reverse complement strand
TGCGCCAGACGCCGCGCTTCCACCAGAACGGTCTGGTCGTAGTCGTGAGCTGCCTCACCCGCTGCCATCTGAAGATCAGCGGGCACCTGACGATAGGCCCGTCCGGCAGGAAGGTGGACGTGATCCCGCGCACACTCACGTTCGCCGGCACCCGCCGCCTTCACGTAGCGCTACCGCGCAGCGCCCGCACGCGGCTCAAAGGCACGCTGGCCGCCAACCGTACCGTCCACGCACACCTGCAGATAGCCGCCACGCCGCTCGCGCAACCCCAGCAGCCGGTCAGCGCGAGCCTGCTGATCAAGCTACGCCGGTAGGCCGCCGCGCGGGCGCACGGTCGTGGCGTGGGGCTGGCTATCGGCCAGCCAGCTACTTGAGCGCCACGGTCTTGCTGAGGACCGGCGAGCTGTGACCAGCGCGATCGGTGGCGCGCACCAGGATCGTGTAGAGGCCGGGCTTCAGCTTCGGCAGGCGCAGCGACCAGCGACTGCCGCTGAGCTTGGCCGTCACGAACGTCTTGCGCGCCTTGGCCTTCGTGGTCTTGCGGAAACGTTTACCGACGAGCCCTTCGATCCGCTTGCCGTGCGTGAGATAGACGGCGACCTGCACGCCGGCGATGCCGCTGGAGGGCACGGCCTCGGTGACAGTTCCGGTCAGCGTCTGCCACGCCTTGCGCGAGGCCAGGCGGCGCTTGCACGCATTCTTGGAGAGCTTGTGCGAGCACTTGGGCGTGTTCAGCGTGACCTTCGGCACCGAGGAAGATGGACCAGCCGCCACCGCGATCGTGTATTTGCTGCTGGTCGCATTCCCCAGCGCATCGGCGGAGGTAAGCGTGACCGTGTAGGTGCCGGGCGCCGAGAAGGTGTGGACGGCGCTCGTTCCGCTCGCCGAGCCCCCGTCGCCGAAGCTCCACGTGGGCTGTCCCGCGCCGAGCCCCGACCACAGGTCGACAAACGCGGCGGAGAAGGCGACCGGCTGTCCCACAGTCGCGGTGCTCGGCACGCCGACGCTGAGCAGAATCGGCGGCCCAGCGTCGTAGGCTGCGGCGCGCAGCTGGTTGGCCTGGTTGGTGTAGAACGCGACCACGCTGCCCTGGTAGTCGGGCAGGAGTGTCGGGCTGCCGTAGGGCACACCCGTGAGGTCGAGGTTGCTGGCCACCTCGGGCAGCGTCGAGCCATCTGGCCAGCGCGCACCCTGGATCGTCGCGTTGCTCGATTCGCCCGGCACGTTGCCCTTCCAGGCGAAGTAGGCGTCGTTGCCGAGGACGGCGATCGAGCCGGAGAAGGTGTCCTCGTTGGTGGGCGAGACGCAGCGCTGAGCGGTGAAGGGGCTGCCGGTTTGCGCCCGCAGGACGCCCTCGCAGCTTTCGCTGCTGCTGGTTCCCTGGAAGGAATAGAGGATGTAAGCCTTCCCGTTCGGCGCGACGCCCGCGCTCTCCGGAGCGCTGCTGCCGGTGACCAGCTGCGCCGGCGCGGTCCACGAGCCGCTCGGGCCTTGACGCGTTACACCCCAGACGGCGAATTCTTTGCTGACTTCGCCGTACTGATAGGTCAGGACGGCGTCACCCGCATCGTCCTCGCCGAGGTGCAGCGCATACACCTGGTGAGTGATGTTCGATCCGGTGATGTCTTCTTCAGGACCCCATAGGCTGCTGGCCGCCGGGAGGCGACGCACGACCGCGGTGGTCCTGCCTTCGGCCGGCGTCGCGCCTTCGGAGAAGCGGAGCGCATAAGCGGCGGTCAGGTTCCCACGTTCGTCGAGGCCGAGCGTGAAGTCTTCGGCCGACTTGCCGGTCGGGCTCAGGCGAGCAGGGGCCTGCCAGCCTCCGCTCGGCCGGCGCACGGCGACATCGTCGCGATAGATCAGCTGGCCTTTCCCACTCCCTTTTTCGCCGCTGGCGATGTGCTGCACACCCACAGCCGCGGTCCCATCAGCTCCGACCACGGGCGTGAGGTACGCGTAGATTTCTTTGTTGCGTTCGGTGTCGGTCGCGATCGTGAACGGCGCTTCCCACGTGCCGCTGCCCGCGGGCCGGTAGGCGGCCAGATAGCGGTAGGGCGCGGTTTCCGGGTTTGACCCCAAGAACTCGACCCAGCTGGCCACAGCCGCGCCATCCGGCGCGACGGCGATCTCCGCGCCGGTTGGGATCGCGCCTTCGACCGAGGGGATCGTGAGCTGGTCGGCGTAGCTTCCCCCTGGCGCGAGCGTGCCGAGGTGCAAGACCGTGCGAAGCGGCGAGAGCGAGGGCACTTCCAGGAACGCCTCGGTGGCGATACCGCCGTTCTGGTAGGCGACCGTGTCTTGGCCGCCAAACGCGTTGCCGGGCACGGGGAACGTGACGGCCGGCGTCCATCCGGGCGCTGCGCTCGCCGCCGACGGCGCAAGCAGGGCCCCAAGCACGACGGTAAGGGCAATGCGCCCTCTCGACATAGTCCCCCTCCCCGGTGGCTCGATCGGTCGGCTTAGAGTACGCGAGCGGGCTGGCTCAGCATCATCTTTTGGACACTTTGCGGATATCTACTGAACAACTTGATATCAAGGTTATTATTTTGAATAATGATCGCTATGTCAGATTCTCGCGTGTCTCTTCGCGACGAGCGGAAGGCGCTCACGCGCCGGCGTCTGCTCGACGCCGCCGAAGTCGTCTTCGCCCGGCGCGGCTTTCACGGCGCCTCGGTCGAGGAGATAGCGCGCGAGGCGGGTGCGACGACCGGCGCGATGTACTCGAACTTCGCCGGCAAGGAGGACCTGTTCCTGGCGCTGTTCGAGCGCAGCGCCGAAGCCGACGTGCGCGACTACTCGGAGATCTTCGCGACCCAGGCCTCGCCGGAGCAGAAGACGCGCGGGGTCGCGGACTTGTGGATGCGGATACTGCGCGAGCGACCCGACTACTTCCCGCTGGTGATCGAGTTCTGGGCGTACGCCATGCGCGAGCCGCGGCTGCGCGAGCCCCTGGCGGCGCGTTTCGCGACGCTTCGCTCGGCCAGCGCGCGCATGATCTCAGAAGGCGCCGAGCAGCACGGCATCGAGATCAGCCAGCAGTCCGCAGAACGCCTCGGCGTGGTCATCACCTCGCTCGGCAACGGCCTGGCCCTGCAGAAGCTGCTCGACCCGCAGATCGTCGACGACGAGCTCTACGGCGACGCGCTCGTCCTCTTCTTCAGGGCGCTGCAGGCGCTCGCAAACCAGACCACGCGTGGCGATGGGCAAGGAGGGACACATGACTGACAGCACCCATGTAGGCGACGAGAGGCAGCCGGCGCTAGCGCCCGCTCGCCTGCGCAAGGCGACCGAGGCGGACGCGCGCGAGCTGGCGCTCTCGCTCGCGGACGCGTTCTACGAAGACCCGGTCTTCGGCTGGCTGATGCCCGACGAGCGCAGCCGCCAGGGGCGCCTGCGCCGCTTCTTCGCGATCGAGCTGCGCCATGTCGGCTTGGAGCGCGGGCGGGCATGGACCGAGCACGAGCTGGGCGGCGCGTCGATCACCACGCCGCCGGGAGCCTGGCGGATGCCGCCGTGGGCGGCGCTCGCGCAGGGCGCCACCTTCGGGAGGCGCCTGGCGCGCGCCGGGCGGCTACTGACCGCGGTGGAGCGCCGGCATCCTCGCGAGGCGCATTACTACTTTGCCGCGATCGGGGTCAGGCGCGGCCTGCAGGGCAGGGGCCTCGGCAGCACGCTGATGGGACCAACGCTCGAGCGCTGCGACCGCGAGGGCCTACCCGCCTACCTCGAGGCCTCCAGCGAGCGCAGCGCGGCGCTGTATGCGCGGCTCGGCTTTCGCCTCATCGAGGAGCTGCGGGTCGGCTCAAGCCCGCCGCTGCGACTCATGCTCCGTCCCCCAACCCCGACGGGCGGCACCCCGTGAGGCGGACCGGACCGCAGCGTCGCCGGATCGCCGTGGCGGCAGACCGCCTGTACCTGTGGCTGCGCCATCGCGACGCCTGGCGCTCGAGCACCGCCGACGCCACCACCTCCCGACGGGGCTTCTCCTCGCTTGACGGCCACAAGTACTGCCTGCTGAGCACGTTTCGCAAGAGCGGCGAGGCGGTCCCCACGCCCGTCTGGTTCGGGCTCGCCGAGGGGAACCTCTACATCCGCTCTGAGGCGGGCGTGGGAAAGATCAAGCGCATCAGACGCGAACCACGGGTCCAGATCGCCCCGTGCACGTTCCGCGGTAGGCCGCTAGGCCCATCGGCCGAGGGCCGCGCTCGCATCCTGACGCCAGGCGAATGCGAACGCGCCGAGCGCGCGCTGAAAGCCAACTACGGGCTCCAGCGGCGGCTCTACGAAGGGACCGTCGGCCGGCTCCTCTACGCCGAGCTTCTCTACATCGAGGTCACGCCCGTCAACCCAGCGCGAGAGGTAGAGACGGATGACTAGCCCGGCGTCAGCGCCGCTTCGCCTCGTCGACGTCGACGCTCTCGACGAGCGGCAGGTCACGGTCGTCGAGACGCCCGTTGGAACGCTCGCGGTCGGCCTCAGCGAGGGCGAGCCGTTCGCCGTCTCCAACCGGTGCCGGCACTTGCTGGCATCGCTCGGCAAGGGACGCGTCGCCGAGGACGGGTGCCTGCAATGCCCGTGGCACGCCGCCCGCTTCGACGTGCGCACCGGCGAGATGACGCGCGGCCCGCAGGGCGCGCTGAAGCCCTTCGCCGGCGTCGTGAAGAGCACCACCGGCCAGATCGCGCTGAAGACCTACCCGGTCGCGTTGCGCGACGGCGCGATCTGGCTGCAGACATGAGCCGTATCCTGTGCCCGCTGGCCCTCGAGGACTTCGAGGCGTGGCGCGTACGCCTGACCGGGCTCTTGCTTTTCAGCTGCGCTGCGCTCGTCGCCTACTGGGTCATCTGGCTCGCCGACCGGAGCCTCATCGCGAGCGAAGGCACCCCCCAGTATTTCGCCTTCGAGCAGTCCTTCCCGCTCGCCGACGGGTGGCTCGCCACGGCCGCGCTGCTGGCAGCGACCCAACTGTGGCGACGCCGCCAGAGCGCCGTGGTGTGGCTCGGGGTCGTGGGCGGCGCCGGCATGTACCTGTGCGCGATGGACGTGCTGTATGACCTGCAGCACGGCATCTACGCCAAGCCCAACGGCGCCGCCACCGAGCTCGCGATCAACATCGCGACAGCCGCGCTGAGCATCGGCGTGATCGCCTTCGCCCGACGCTTTCGCCAGCGGCTCGCGCAGAGCACCGGCGCGAGCCGCCCGCACCCGGGTCGGTCTGGGTGAGACGGCGATGATCGCTCAGCTGACCAGGCTCGCGTTGGGCCGCTCGCGCAGCGTGCTGGTCGTGGCGCTCGGCGCGCTGGTGGCGGCCGCCGCGCTCGGCCTGCCCGCGACCGGGATCCTGAAGAGCAGCAACAAGGACTACCAGGACCCGACGTCCCAGTTCGAACAGACGAGCACCGCGATCAGGCACGCCACCGGCCAGTCTGACTACTACGGCGTCGTCGCCATGCTCGAAGGCGAGCGCGACATCGCCACAGACCGCGCCGAGCAGGCCGCCGCCGCTTACACCGCGCAGCTGCTGGCCCGCCAGCACGGCTTCGAGCGCCTGCTCGACTATTCCGCGAGCCACTCCGCGGCGATGCTCTCGCGCAACCGCCACACGACCGTGGTGATGGCGGCGTTCGCCACGCCCACGGACTCCACGACGGCGGTCGCGCGCGTGCGAGCGCGGCTGACAAGTGACCGCTTCAGGGCGCATCTCGACGGCATGAGACTCCGGCTCGGTGGCCCCGACGTGATGGTGCAGGAACTCAACGACGGCACGATCTCGAGCCTGCAGCGCGCCGAGATGATCGCCCTGCCGATAGTCCTGCTGCTGTCTTTTTGGATCTTCCGGGGGCTCATCGCGGCGCTGCTGCCGCCGCTGGTGGGGGTCTTCGCGATCATGCTCGCGTTCCTCGCGCTGCGGCTCGTGAACGAGATCACGCCGATATCGGTCTTCTCGCTGAACATCGTGACCGGGATGGGGCTCGGCCTTGGCATCGACTACAGCCTGTTCGTGCTCTCCCGCTACCGCGAGGAGCTCGCGGGCGGGCTCGACACGCGCGCGGCGATCGCCCGCACACTGCAGACCGCCGGGCGCACCGTGCTGTACAGCTCGCTGACCGTCGCAGCGGCGCTCACCTGCCTGCTCGTGTTCCCGATCCGTTTCCTGT
>JANWLE010000077.1 GCA_025451035.1 Solirubrobacteraceae bacterium | reverse complement strand
GCGAGTACAGCCGCCGCCGCGTCGCCACTCCAAGCCGCACCCGAAGGGAGCAGAGGATGGCTCGGAGCCGGTGAAGCTGGTGGCGCCGGTCGGTCGCGCGCACGGGCTCGAGCCCAAGGATCTGATCCATGCGATCACGCTCGCGAGCGGGCTCGACGGCGAGTGGGTGCTGAACGTGCGGCTGCTCGAACGCTTCGCGCTGTTCGAGGTGCCCGCTGAGCAAGCACAGCATGTCATCGAGCGCGTCAGGGGTACCGAGGTGGCGGGCCGCAAGCTGGAGCTGGTGGCCGCCCCCATCTGAAGCCATCAGCGTGCCGCACCGGCCGACTAGTAAGGTCGGTGTCTAACGACCTAGGAGACGCAGATGTCCACCGCCACGATGCAAACCAGCGAGGGTTCGATCACTTTCGAGCTATTCGACGAGGACGCGCCAAAGACCGTCGAGAACTTCCGCAAACTCGCCAGCGACGGCTTCTATGACGGCCTCAGCTTCCACCGTGTGATCAAGGACTTCATGATCCAGGGAGGATGCCCGCAGGGCACCGGCACCGGCGGCCCCGGGTACACCTTCGAGGACGAGATTAACTCCCACAAGATCGTACGCGGCTCCCTCGCGATGGCGAACGCGGGGCCTAATACCAACGGCTCGCAGTTCTTCATCGTCACGGCCGAGGCGTGCCCCTGGCTGGACGGCAAGCACACCGTCTTCGGCCAGCTGACCGAGGGCAGCGATGTCGTGGAGAGGATCCAAAGCGTCGTCACCGATGGCGCAGATCGTCCCGCCGAGCCGATCATCATCGAGTCGGTGGCGCTCGGCGACTAGAGACCGGTTCCCGGCGAGAGGCCGGGCTTCCCCGGCGCGCGCGGCTCTACGGGCCGCGCGCAGGTATGCACCGTGTGAGTAACAGCGCTAGCCTTGGCTTTAGCGAACCGAGAACGGGAGATGGCGATGGCTAGCGTTGAGCAGCAAGCACCCCACACACAAAACGGCACTTCTCGCTCGGGTGCTGAGATACCCGTCGAGAATCCAGCCACCGGCGAGGTTATCGGCACGGTCCCCGCGCTTAGCGGGGCAGAAGTAAAGGAGATGGTCGCCCGCGCCCGCGCGGCCCAAGGCGCATGGGAGGCGTCTGGCTTCGAGGAGCGCGGACGCATCCTGCGACGCATGCAGAAGTGGACCACCGACAACGCCGACCGCATAGTTCAGACGATTGTCTCGGAGACAGGCAAGACCTACGAGGACGCGCTGCTCGCCGAGGTCATGTACTGCGCGAACGCATTCGGCTTCTGGGCGAAAGAGGCGCCGAAGTATCTAGCCGACGAGCACGTCAAATCCTCCAATCCGTTCGTGAAGGGCAAGAAGCTGCTCGTCCGCTATGCCCCGGTCGGGGTGGTCGGTGTTATCGGACCGTGGAACTTCCCGCTCACAAACTCCTTCGGCGACTGCATTCCTGCGCTAGCCGCCGGCAACGCGGTGGTCCTCAAGCCGGCCCAGGTCACACCACTCACCTCGCTGCTGATGGAGGAGGGGCTGCGTGCTTGCGGTATCCCCGAGCATGTCTTCCAGGTCGCGACGGGAACCGGCAGCGAGGCCGGCTCGGCGCTCATCGACGAGGTCGACTTCGTCATGTTCACCGGCTCGACCGAGACCGGTAAGAGGGTGATGGAGCGCGCCGCGCAGACGCTCACGCCGGTCGGTTTGGAGCTCGGCGGCAAGGACCCAATGATCGTGCTCGCCGACGCGGACGTTGAGCGCGCCGCCAACGCAGCCACCTACTACTCGATGAACAACGGTGGTCAGGTGTGCATCTCGATTGAGCGTGTCTACGTGGAGGAGCCGGTTTACGACGAGTTCGTGGCGCGCGTGACCAAGAAGGTGGGCGCGCTGCGCCAGGGCAAGCCGACCGGGCCGGGTAGCGTGGATGTCGGCGCGATGATCTTCCCGCCGCAGATAGATATCGTCGACGCCCACGTCAAGGACGCGGTCGCCAAGGGCGCGCGTGTGCTCACCGGCGGCAAGCGGGCCGAGGGCCCAGGCGCCTTCTACGAGCCGACGGTGCTTGTGGACGTCGATCACGGCATGGCGTGCATGACCGAGGAGACCTTCGGCCCGACGCTGCCGATCATGAAGGTACGCGACGACGAGGAAGCGGTGAGGCTGGCGAACGACTCCCCGTTCGGCCTGCAAGCGTCGGTGTGGACGAAGGACATAGCCCGCGGCCAGCGGGTCGCGCGCCAGGTCGAAGCCGGCGCGGTCTGCGTCAACGACGCGCAGGTGAACTACACGACGCTGGAGCTTCCAATGGGGGGTTGGAAGACATCGGGTCTGGGTTCACGCCACGGCGCGGGCGGTATCCGTAAGTACACCAAGCAGCAGTCGCTGCTGGTGACACGCTTCGCGCCGAAGAAGGATCCGCACATGTTCCCCTACACGCCCGGCCGCACACGCCTGCTGACCAGGCTGACGAAGTTCCTCTACGGTCGCGGCAAACGCGACTAGGAGACAGCCAGCGAAACGCCGAGCAGCCGCTCGAGCAGCGGGATCGTGGCATCCGCGCTCGTGTGATGCACGGTCGCCATACCGAGCTCCTCGGCAGGCTTGAGGTTGAAGGGCAGATCGTCGACGAACACGCACAGCTCTGCCGGCACGCCGGCGCGTTCGGCCCCCAGCTCGTATATGCGGCGCGAAGGCTTACGCACGCCCTCCTGGCCGGAGATCACGATCCCGTCGAAGATCTGGCTGAACAGCTCGTGGGGATAGCGGTGCACTCCCCACGAGTTGGACACAAGCGCCGTGCGGATCCCTGCCTGGTGCGCGCTGCGTACCGCTTCGATCATCGCCAGGTCAGGCTGCACGCCCGCGAACAGGCCGTCGATCAGCCCGACTGGCTCGACGCCCAGCAGCTCGGCGAAACGCTGCTCGAAGACAGCCTCCTCCATCGCGCCCTTCTCCAGTGAGATCAGAAGGTCGCGGAAGCCGTGGTCCTCGGAGAAGCGCCTGACGAGTTCCTGGGTGTCGATCTGGGTCTGCACGCAGTACTCGTGAAAGGAGGCGAACAGGTTGGTGGTGAGGACCCCGCCCCAGTCGATCAGAAGCCCACGGCGCCCGTTGCTGGACGCCCGCATATCGGGATCGACGCTAGCGGCCGCCGCCTCCGGCCCTTCAAGCGCCATGCGCCACCTCCTCTGCCTGGCGCGCCAGCTCAACCACGCCCTCCCCGAACGTCTTCAGGTACGGGTCGTCGGTGGCGCCGGCGATCGCGCGCTTGTAGTTGCCCTCCATGAACACGGCTGACTTCCACAGCGCCAGCGCCGTGTACCAGCGCAGATCACGGACCGACCGTCCGCAGCGCTGTTCGTAGAGAGCTATCAACTCGGAGCGGGTGAGGAATCCGGGCCGGCGGGTCACGCGCCCCAGATGCTCGCGCAAGCCGCCCTGTGGGTCGCCGGCCTCGGTCCAGAACATGCACATGTAGCCGACGTCCGCGAGCGGATCGCCGATCGTTGCCATCTCCCAATCGAGCACCGCGAGCAGCCGGGCGGGTGCCTCCGGGCTGAACATCGTGTTGCCCAGACGGTAGTCGCCGTGCACGATCGTGGAACTGGGCGACTGCGGAAGATTGTTAGCCAGCCAGCTCGCTACGCGCTCCACTGCGGGGATCTCCCGCGTGCGGTTGTGCTCCCACAGCCCGGAGAAACGGCGTAGCTGGCGCTCCAGGTACCCATTCGGCTTGCCGAAGCCCTCCAATCCCACAGCGCGCCAGTCAACCGAGTGGATCTCCACCAGCGCATCGATCAGCTCCTCGCTCACCGCGCGGCGCTGCGCTGGCGTATCCAGCTGCTGTGGCAGCTCGGAGACGATCACCTCGCCGCTGAGATGCTCCATGACATAGAACGGGCAGCCGATCAGCTGCTCGTCCTCGCACACAGCCAGTACGCGCGGCACCCGCGCCGAAGTGTGCTCCAATGCCCGCAACAGGCGGGCCTCCCGCAGCACGTCGTGGGCGCTCGGCGGCAGCGGCGGGCGCGGCGGGCGGCGCAACACCAGTGGCTGCGAGGACTCGCGCCGCAGCAGGTAAGTGACGTTGGAATGCCCTTCGCCGATGGGGTTCGCGGCGATCGCGCCTTCACCCAACTTGTGACTGTCGAGGAAGCGTTCAAGCCTCTCGAGCACGAGCAGCGGCGCCCGCGCGCCCGCTCGCACGTCTGAGAGCCGCTCGACGATGTCATCGGGCGCGGGGGCAGTGGAAGTCGACGAAGTGCTCACCCGCCGCCAACGCTACCGCCGATGGCCGCGCGATGCTCACAGCAACCGCATCTGCCCTCCGGCCGTCGTGTCTAAACTGGGACGAGCGCACATTGCGGTGCTCGCCTGTTTGAGGGAGAGGGCTGCTCTGCAAGCATGCGTGTGCGCTAAGCAAGACCACCGAATCGAGGACTTCGCTCAATGCTGCGCATCCGCATACTTCTCTGTGCTCTCTTCGCTTCCCTGGTGCTCGGCGTGTCAGCCTTCGCCGCCGCGACACCGGCGATCGCCTCGCACAGCCAGGTGACGTTCTTCGAGGCTCCGCGTGAGCTGCTGAACCCGGTCACACGCCCAAAAACGCTCGTGGAACTGCAGCTACTGGGGGTCAAAGCGCTCCGCGTGATGCTCTACTGGGCCGCGGTTGCCCCAGGCGCCAACAGCTCGAGGCGGCCTCATTTCGACGCGAAGAACCCCGCCAGCTACGTCTGGGGCGAATACGACGCGCTGTTGGCTGAAGCGCAGCGCCTGAAATGGCCGGTGCTGCTCACCGTCACGTCGCCCGTTCCGCGCTGGGCCACGTCGAACCGCCGCAAACCGTATTTGACGCGCCCGAATGATTTGCAGTTCAAGGAATTCATGACGGCGGTGGGGCGTCACTATGGCTCGCGGGTCTCGTACTTCGCGATCTGGAACGAGCCCAATCAGCTCGGCTGGCTCTTGCCGCAGTTCAACTCGAACGGGACGCCCGCCTCTCCACAGATCTACCGTGGCCTTTTCCAGGCCGGCTATGCCGGGCTGGTAGCGGCCCGGGTGGCGCATCTGAAGGTGCTGATGGGGGAAACGGCGCCGTTCGGCAATACGTCTGTCAACCCCCGCTGGGAAGGGCTCTTGCACAACGTGGCGCCGCTAGCCTTCCTGCGCGGCGTCCTGTGCCTGGACAGCTATTACCACAAGGCGCGAGGCTGCGCATCGCTGCCGGCGTACGGCTACGCGCACCATGCCTACCCGAGCTCATCCGGCCCGCTGGCGGCGCCCTTCAGCTTCGAAGACGTAACGATCGGCGTGCTCTCGCGTCTGACATACGCATTGAACCGAGCGGCTCAAGCCCGTGCGATCAGGGCGCACATGCCGATCTTCCTAACCGAGTTCGGGATCAACACCAAGCCCAACATCCTCGGCGTCTCATACAGTCAGCAGGCTGAAGACGACGCGCTGTCGGAGAAGATCGCCTACTACAACCCGCGCGTCGCGGCCTTCGCTCAGTACGAGTATCACGACGACCAGATCCCCCGCGTCCACGGCAGCTGGATCGGGTTTCAAACAGGCCTCGAGACAGCCGGCGGGGTGCACAAGCCTTTCTTCTACGGCTTCCCGCTGCCGCTGGTCGTCTCGAGCTCAGCGGGCGGCTACTCGCTGTGGGGTCTTGTGCGCCCGGCGAGGGGGGTGACGAAGGTGCGCGTGCTCGTGCAGCCTCCGCACTCCCGCCGTTTTCGCACACTGAAGGTGGTGTGGACCAACTCGAGTGGCTACTGGACGCTTCACTCCACGACGGTCGCCACGCACTGGCGGGTGAGCTGGCGAAGCCCGAGCGGCCGGCTTTACAACGGCCCGTCGATCGGCGTGACCTAAGCGGCCGGCGCCAGCACCGGCGCCAGCGCCGCGCGCAGCCCGCGAGCTCTGTAGCTGGCGTTCAGCGCAGCGACGGTGCGCTGATAGGACTGCGCCGGGCGGTGCCCGCCAAGGAGCAGCGTGAGCGAACCTGCGCGGGTGGGCAAGCGAACGGCCGGCCCGAGAGTCCGCCCGCTTGTGGTGCGCGCGCCGCTGGCCCAGTAAGGCAATACCCAGTACAACGGCGTGCCGGACCGCAGTCCGGTCTGCCAGATCAGCGTCTCGCGCCCTGGAAAGGAGCGCTCGGTGAACGAGACGACACCGTCGGCGGTGGGGGCGCGAGCGACCTTTATGTGCTGACCGGGCGCGAGCCAGGCGGGGCTCGCGCCGGCGAGAAGATCCACGCCGCCGTGGCGTTCGCTCACGAGCATGTTTCGCAGCAGCACGAGGTAGTTGGCGGCGAACGTCCCGTGCGGCGCGAGGTTCGTGGCCGATGGGCGCTCGCTGAACGGGGCTATGTCGGTCTCCCAGCCGCTGTCCGTGGCGGTGGTGTGAGCCAGCTCTGAGTAAAGGCCGGCGATCGCCGCTTGCGTCTCGCCGAGCTCGAGCTCGGTCTCGTAGATGCTAAAGCCCAGATAGTCGTGCAGCCAGCGCCCTTGCATGTAGGTCGCAAGCCCCTCGACCATGTGCCGGCGCGCCCATGCGACGGTCGACCGCACTGCCCCTGAAGCCGGGTTGAAGATCTGCACGGGGAAGGCGAGGTTGTAGTTGCCCCAGTCTTGGGCGCCTGGTTTGTCGAGGACGGGCGGAACATGTCCCCTGTGGGCGAGCGCCGGTGCGACGGCGCTTCGCAGGGACCCTTCAAAGTTGCTCTGCACCGCCTGCCAGGAGGAGGCGAGATCTGCTCGCCCGGCCAGCAGCGCGTCGTTGACCGCCGAGCGCAGCCCGGCGGCGGCCCAGAGATCATCGCCGGTGACGTGGCCGAAAGACAACTCATCGTCCCGTGGGTTGCTCGCGGGCAGCAACCCCATCGGGTCCAGCGCGGTGCTAGCCGCGAGCCAGCTGACGGCGGCGCCGATACGGGTCAGCTGTGCTGCCGCATAGGCTGGGTCCTGCGTGAGCCGGGCATGCTGGTCGAGTGCCCATAGGGCCTGGCCCCATCCGTCGTACTGTCCGACCTGGCTGATGAATAGGCCATTGGGCTGCTGGAAGGCATCCATGTAGGCGAGGTTCTGCGCTGCCTGGTCTCGCAGGCCGACGAGGTCCAGGGCCTGTGTCTCGATAGCGCTGTCACGGATCCAGTACGCCTGGTACTGGAGTCTGTTGGGTGTCTGCACCCAGCCCGCGGGGGTCTGGTAGCGGGAGCAGAGGATCTCGGTCACAGCAGCTTGGAAGGCGGCCTTCACCCGTGGCTCAGGAACACTGATCTTCATCAACGTCGTCTGCTGGCGCTGCCAGGTGCCCACCAGCTCGGCGTACGCCTCCTGCAGCGGCATCCCATCGAGGGCTTGGTCCCAGTGTGTGCCTGCCGGCTGGGGATCCAGCGGAATCTGCCAGGTCCAGCTCGCGCGAGCGTGGGCTCGCAGGCGGCGGCTGAAGATCCGCTCGTCGTGGACTGAGGTCAATCCCGTGGAGTTGCCTGCCGGCAGCGTGCGGCCGTCGGCGTCGGGACCGCGCGCCAGCAGAAGGCCGGAGCGGATCAGGTCACGACCGGCTTGGCGGTAGGAGAATGCGCGAGAGAACGCCTGCCCAGGCTGCTGATAGGCGCCTTGATAGCCGGCGGCGAGCGGACGCTCGTAGCGGAACGCTCCCGTCTTCGTGCCGTGGACGCCGCGGATCTGCCGCCCGCGTGTATAGGCGAGGCTCAGCTCGACTCTCGCCCATGCCGGGCGAGAAGAGCGATTCGTCGCCGACACCGTCTCATAAGCCACGGGCTGGTCGGCGACCGCCACAGCGAACACGGTCTGCCTATAGAGGACACGACCGTCCGCGAGCGTGCTCGAAAGCAGCGGCAGCGACGGGTCGGGCTGTATGCGGGTTGGCTGATTCCATGCCTGAAGCCGGCGGCCGAAGCGCAGCTCGTACTCAGCCCAGCCGGTGTACAGGTCGCCCTCGGGCGTTATCTCCGCAGCGGGCAGCAGACCTGGCACCGCGATCTGGTCGGTTGGTGCGGTCAGGAATCCGGTTCTCAGGCGCTCCGCGCCACTCCGCGCCGCGGGAAAGGCGACGCCGAGCGCGCAGGCGACGGTGAGCGGCAGGACGAGCATCCGGCGCATGCCCGGCCCAGCTTATAAGCCCCGGCCCTGGACGTAGCCCAAGGGCGCCGGCCGCCCTACGATGGATGGGTGCCTGAGCTTCCAGAGGTCGAGATCACCGCCAGACGGCTGGATCAAGCTTTGCGCGGCGCGCAGATCGAGTCGGTGCTCGTGCCGGGCGTAAACGCGCTAAGGAGCGTGGACCCGCCGCTCGAGACGCTCGTTGCACGCAAGGTCACTGGTGTGCGCCGCCGCGGCAAGCACCTGATCATCGAGCTCGAGGGCGAGCTGGCGCTGCTGATCCACCTCATGTCCGCGGGTCGACTGCAGCTATATGAGAAGCGCGCCGGTCCACGTGACCGGACCTCGCGGCTACTGCTGCGCGTTCGCTTGGCAGCGCAGGCCGAGGCGGAGCTGCGTCTGCGCGAGTTCGGCTCAAAGCAGGCTGCCTGGGTCAAGCTGGTGCGCTCCAAGACGCTCGAGGACGATCCGGCGCTAGCCACACTGGGACCCGAGGCATGGCCCGACCCGCCGCCCCTCGAGGAGCTGCTCGACGTCCCCCGACCTTTGCATGCGCTGCTGCGAGACCAGCGGACGATCGCCGGCATCGGACGCTCGTGGGTGGATGAGATCTTGTGGGCGGCGCGGCTGTCACCCTTCAAGCGCGGGGCTGACCTGGACGAGCCCGAGCTCGCGCTGCTCCGAGGCACGATCGTCCAGACGCTCGGCTCGGCGCTGGAGCACTACGAGCGGGTCATCACCCTGCCGGTCCCCGACAAGCTGCCGATGCCCCTGAAGGTTCACCGCCGCGAGGGGCAACCGTGCCCGCGATGCGCCGCAACGCTGCAAGCAGTCCACTTTGAGGACTACGTGATCGCGTACTGTCCGACGTGTCAGACAGGCGGGCGAACACTCAAGGATCGCAGGCTTTCTCGGCTGCTGAAGTAGCCGTCTCGAGCGTGTCGCGCTGCGAGGAACGGCGGGCCGAGCCCGCCGAGCACCCTCACGGCGAGGAGAAGACCGCCATCACGCTGTTGGGCGGGAGGACCATGCGGATTCGGGCGCTCGGTGAGGTGAGCTGCTCCGGATGCAAACCGGCCAGAGCCGCGTTCAGCTCTTGGACCCGGATCGTCTGCTCGCCGCGCAGCACGACGGCCTGGGCGCGCGTGTTCTCGTTGTCGAGAATAAGCGCGGGTGTGCCCGCTGGTCCCTGGACGGCGGTCGCTCGCAAGCCCCGGATGTGGCTGAGTGGCTGCAGGCTCACGCCGGATGGAAGCCACTGGTTCAGCGCGGCTAGGGCTGTCTCGAGCGGACGGCGAATCACTTCTTCGCCGCGGACGACGAATGGATCGTAAGGGCCCCCGCTGAAGTGAAAGCGCACCTCGCGAAAGCCTGTGATCAGTGCGCTGATCACAAACCGCACTGCCCAGACAGCGGCCGCCGGGGTGTCTGATACGCCGGCTCGACCTCCACACGACGCGGAGTTGGCCTCTGAGAGCAGCGCTGGGACCCCCGCAGCGCGGGCATCGGCTACCACCCATGCGAGGCTGCGCGGCGCATTCGCAGCGCTCGCTGAGAGCAATGCTTCGGTGGTGGCGGCGCTCTGGGAACATGCTGTCAGCGGATACAGATGAACGCCCACCGCGTGCTCATGCAGCGCGGAGATGACCTGCGGGAGCCGGTGCTGCCAGTGTGCAGCGGCAGCCAATTCCGGCCCTATCACGCCCTCCCCGCCGACCGCCTGCTGCAGGTATGTGGCCACCTGCAGGTAGAGGCTCACGGCAGCGCTTTCTTCGTTGCTCGGCGGCGTCGCGACCGACCCGTAATTCAGCAGGTGGTACAGGTCCGGCTCGTTCCCGAGCGAGAAATCCAGTCCGTTGGTGGCGGCGCTCTGCGCCCCCGCGACGATCTGCGCGGCCCATGAGAGCTGACCAGTTCTCGCGTTGATGCCAGCGGTTAGCGGATCGCCGGCGGCGCTCAACAGGCAGTGCAGTCGACTCCAGAAGTCGGCTGGGAGAGAGTAGAGCCTGCCGATTTCCCAGGAAGGGGGTGGATTGGGCAGCGTCCCGCCGGGCGCGGTCAGATCCTGCGTCAGTCCCGCCAGCGCCAGCGGGGGGGAGCCAAGCCGCCGTAGCTCTTCGGCTAGCGCCGGGGATGGGCATGCGCTGCCCTCGAGGTACTGCGCCATCAGCGGGTACTCGAGCGACAGGCCAACCGGAATCATCGTTACGGCGGCACTCGGGGCGCCCGCGAAGTTGTGCGGCAACGTCACTTCCGATGGCGGCGGTTGGCGGTGGCGCGGCGAGTTCCGCTGGTGGCTCCTCGTTGCTGCCAGGGCACGGCCAGAGAACTCCCCTGCGCCGAGCCACGACCATCCAGCTCCGAGTGCGACCAGCGACAGGGTCAACAGGCATAGCTGGCGGCGCATCGGCGCAACCTAGCATGAGCCAATCTCTGAACCCGCATGATCGTGCTGTGATCGCCCACGCCCGGACGCTACGGATGAAAGTCAAATCCTCTGGGCGCGTTGCAAGGGATCGTGCAACAGTTCTTGTTGGGCGTCGGTGACGACGAGCTAAAGCGCAGGCGTTTGGGCTTGTGCCTGCCGCGCTGCTTGCCGCTCAGG
>JANWLE010000076.1 GCA_025451035.1 Solirubrobacteraceae bacterium | reverse complement strand
GTTACGGAAGGGGAGGGATTCGAACCCTCGTCGGAGGTTTAGACCCCCGAAACGGTTTTCGAGACCGCCGCATTCAACCACTCTGCCACCCTTCCAAGATGACGCCTCCAAGGCTAATGGATCGCCTCCAGAAGCCGCGGCCTACAGCCGGTCCTATCTACGAGAAGCGAAGAAGTCGCTGAGCACAGAGCCGCATTCTGGCGCCAGCAGACCGCCAGCCACTTCCGGACGGTGGTTCAGGCATGGCTCGCCGAGCACGTCCAGCACGCTGCCGCACGCGCCGGCCTTCGGGTCGGCGGCTCCGTACACCACGCGCGGGACCCGGGCCAGCACGATCGCGCCCGCGCACATCGCGCACGGCTCAAGCGTCACATACAAAATGGTCTCGAGCAGCCTCCAGCTTCCCACTGCGCACGCCGCCGCGCGGAGAGCCAAGATCTCCGCGTGCGCAGTGGGGTCCTGGCGCACCTCGCGCTCGTTGTGTGCGGCGGAGATCACCTCGCCCTGGTGGACCACGACCGAGCCAATCGGGACGTCCTCGTGTTCCAACGCTAGCTCGGCCTCACGCAAAGCCAGGCGCATGAAGTACTCGTCACGCGGAAAGAAGTGATCGCTCATATCCTCACCGTCGCCTCATTGGGCGCCAAGCGCCCGGGGCAACCAGCCCAAACATCATTGCTCAAGCACATCCTCATGCGATCCGCCGACGACCAGCGCTTTGCCCGCGCGATCTGTACGACCTGTGCCACTACGGTACTGCTGATCCTCTCGGCGCTTGCCTCGCCGGTCGCCGTGCAGGCGACGGGGCTCGTGGGCGCAAGCGCAGGAGCGTACGCGCAGGGCGAGGTTCTGGTGCGCTACGCGAGCACAGCCCCAGACGCCGCGCGTGCCCGGATCGCCAGCGCCGCTGGCGGCGGCGGCGGCCGGCAGGCCCTGGATCCCTACACGAGGCTCATACGCCTGAAACATGGAGTGAGCGTCTCCGTCGCGCTCGACCGGCTGCGGTCAAAGCCCGGTGTGGTTTGGGCGGTGCCCGACTATCGTGCGCGCAGCGCGACCGTGACGCCGGATGATCCGGGCGCCGTGGGGGAAGCCCCCGGGAACTGGCAGCTGTTGCAGTGGAACTTCGTCGGGCCGTTCGGCGTAGACGCCCTGCAGGCGTGGAGCAACCTCGCCGCCGCCGGCGCCCCGGGAGGCAGCGGGGTCGTCGTGGCGGTGCTCGACACCGGCGTGGCATACGCCAACCGCGGTCGCTTCTTGCGCTCGCCGGACTTCAGTGCGCAAACGTTCGTCAAAGGCTACGACTTCGTGTCTCACACCCCATACGCGAACGACCTCAACGGGCACGGGACCTTCGTGGCGGGAACGATCGCCGAGACCACCAATAATGGCTACGGCCTGACTGGCCTGGCCTACGGCGCACGAATCATGCCGGTGAGGGTGCTCGACAGCGCCGGCGAAGGGGACGCATCGGTGATCGCGGAAGGAATCCGCTTCGCGGTCAACCACGATGCGCGCGCGATCAATCTCAGTCTCGAATTTCCCACATACCTCACCGCGGCCGATGTTCCGGAGCTGATCGACGCGCTGCGCTACGCGCATCACCGAAATGTCGTGGTGGTCGCAGCGGCCGGCAACCAACGCGCCGCGACCGTCCCCTACCCCGCCCGGGCACCGGGCGTGATCGCCGTTGGCGCAACAACCGAACACGGATGTCTGGCCAGCTACTCCGACTACGGCCGACGGGTCACGCTCGTCGCTCCCGGAGGCGGCACCGACGCCTACCTCCCCGATGACCCCGACTGCCACCCGGAACTGGCAAGCGGGCGCAACATCTACCAGGTGACGTTCGCCGGCACCTCCCCCCGGCTGTTCGGGCTACCTTCCAATTACGAAGGCACGTCGATGGCAGCCCCCCACGTCACCGCGACCGCGGCGATGGTCATCGCCAGCGGGGTGCTCGGTCGTCGCCCGACGCCGGAGGCGCTCACGGCGCTCCTGAAGCGCACCGCACGCAAGCTCGGCGGCCCGCAAGACAGATACATGTACGGCGCCGGACTGCTCGACGCCGGGGCGGCGACAGCGCCCGCCGGGCCCTAGCCGCCGGACAGCCCTCACAAGCTAGGTGGTCCTGATTATCAGGACCGAGCAGGGAGCGTGATGGGACACCTTGTTCGGCACGGACCCCAACAGAAAGCGCTTGGCGCCAGTCATGCCCTTGTTGCCCACGACAATCAGATCCGCGTCCTGCTCCTCGGCGACATCGAGGATCGCGTCGGCGGGATCACCGGTGCGAGCGTAGGTGGTGACGGTGACACCCGCCTCCCGCGCGATCGCGGCCGCGGCCTCGAGCGTCGCGTCAACATCCTCACGCGGGTTGATCGCCCACTGCAGGTCCTCGGGCGCCTCGCGACGTTCCTCACTCAGACGCTGAGCGGGTACCGGCTCATAGGCGCTGACGAGCTCCAGTTTCGCGCCGACAGACTTCGCCAGATCCACCGCCTGACGCACAGCCTGCGTGGCCGTATCCGAGCCGTCCGTTCCCACCACGACCGATCTGAACATGTTTCTCCCTTGGCTGGCGTCCTTTAGGCTGAGCCACCGCGGTCAGCACACGGCGATCATATCCGCGTCAAAGACAACAGCGAAGAGCCTGTCAGCCTCTATGCAGGCGAAAGGTCCAGCAAGCGATGATCGATCTGCACTGCCACATACTCCCAGGTATCGACGACGGCCCCGCCACGATCGAGGACTCGCTGGCGCTCGCTCGGGCCGCGGCAGCGTGCGGCACGCGCACCATTCTCGCCACGTCGCACGTCAGCTGGCGCTACCCGAACGACCATCAAACACTCGCGCGACTCACCGCCGAGCTCAACGCACGCTTGCGCGCGGAAGCGATCGAGCTGCGCGTGCTCACCGGCGCCGAGATCGCTATGACCTACGCGATGGAGGCCGAGCCCGCCGAGCTCTCACGACTCGGGCTCGGCGGGGGTCGGTGGGTGCTGATAGAGCCACCTTTCACGCAGGTCGTGGGAAACCTCGACCTGCTGCTGGTCAACCTCCAACGCGCTGGGTTGCGCGTCGTCCTCGCCCACCCGGAGCGTTGCCCTGCCTTTCACCGCGATCCGCAGATGCTGCGATCGCTGGTGGACAGCGGCATCTTGACGTCGATAACAGCCGGCTCCCTCGTCGGGCGCTTCGGCGGCGAGGTGCGCCGCTTTGCGCTCGAGCTGATGCACGAAGGCACCGTCCACAACGTGGCCTCCGACGCACACGACCACTTGCGTCGCGCGCCCGGAATCGCCCAGGAGCTCGAGCGCTCGGGCTTCGCCCCGCTCACCGCCTGGCTCACCGAAGAGGTGCCCAGCGCGATCATCAACGACCAGGAGATCCCGCCCCGCCCAGCCCACGCCAGCTCGCGGGAGTCTTCCTCGAGATGGCTACCATGGCTCCGGCGAAAGAGGATCAGGCGAGTCTCGTGATCGCGATGATCATCCCGATCAGCACACATATGACGATCGCGATCTGCAGCCAGATCCAGGTAGGGGACATCGCGCCAGGAAGCTTATCCACAGGCGCAACGGGCCTCCGCAGACGCAACGGGTCCAAACGCGGGCGTCAGCCGGGCTTCGTTGGACAGTGCACCGAGTGTCTATGATTGGCGCTAGAGAGCGCGACGCGCTCTCTACGCGAACATGGCGAGCACTCCCACATCGAGCCCAGCTGCAAGCGCCAACCTCGGCAGTCTTCCCGCCGACGCGATCTCCTATGACGATCTCTACGCCCGCTGGGAGCGCGGCAACTGGAGCGCGACGGAGCTCGACTTCAGCGAGGACGCCCGCCAGTGGCGCGAGGACTTCACCGAGTTCGAGCGCCAGGCCGCGCTGTGGAACTACTGCCTGTTCTTCTGGGGGGAGGACGCCGTCGCCGACAACCTCTCCCCGTACATAGACGCCGCGCCGCACGAGGAGCAGAAGTACTTCCTCACCACCCAGCAGGTCGATGAGGCACGTCACGCCGTCTTCTTCAAGCGCTTTATGCAGGAGGTCTGCGGGATCGGCGACGGCTCGGCAGCCAGCGGCCTGCGGGAGATCAAGGGGCAGTTGACGCCCGGCTTCCGCAAGATCTTCGATCGCCTGGACACGATGGCACAAGAGCTGCGCGCCGACCACTCGCCCGCCAAGCTCGCCGCCGCGGTCACGCTCTACCACGTCATCATCGAGGCCTCGCTCGCGCAGCCAGGGCAGCACTTCATCTGCAGCTACCTGGAGCAACGCGACCAGCTGCCGGCGTTCCGTCAGGGCATGGCGAACATCGCGGCTGACGAGCAGCGCCACATCGGCTTCGGCGTGAAGCTGCTGTGCGACTTGAACCGTGAAGACCCGCGCGGCGTGCCGCAGGCGGTCGCCGGGCTACTGCGCGACGTCACCCGCTACACGGCCCAGGTCCTGATGCCCCCGGGCTGGGATGAACGCTACGTAACGGTGTTCGGCTCCACCTATGACGAGGTGGGCGTCGAAGGACTGACCTCGATGACCACCAAGCTGCGTTCAGCGGGCCTGCCGGTCGAGTCGCTGCCCGGGCCGCCGCTGTTGCCGCCAGGCCTGTCGACGCTCGAGATCTCCCAGCGCGGCCGTGCGCTGGCCAAGGCCGGGATCATCGGCGTGCGCGAGGGCCCGTCCAAGCGCGACCCAGAGACGCTCGAGCTGCTGTTCGACACGATCGTCCGTCAGGTGAACCCCGAGCACGGCCTGGGGCGCCCGACCGTCTTTCAGTGGGAGTTCACCGACCCTGACGTTCCCACCTGGCATCTGACGGTGAGCAACGGCTCGAGCGCCGTCGCTCAAGGCGAGGCTGCGAGTGCTGACCTGCGCCTGCGGGTCTCTTATCAGGATTGGGTCGACATCATCGGACAGCGCCTGGATCCCATGAAGGCGATGCTGACCGGCAGGCTGCGCCCGCGTGGTAACCCGCTCGCGCTCAGGTACCTCGCGAAGGTCTTCCCGCGACCCTAGCCGCGTTAGCACCGCCGGTGCCGGCCTAGAGGTCCGCGGCGGTCAGCTGCCGCTGATAGGGGCCGCGGCCGGTGAGGCAGACGGCTCCACAGCGCGCGGCGAGGGAGAACGCCTCGGCGATCTCGAGGCCTGCCCCCAAACCGAAGGTCAGTCCCGCCGCGAAGGAGTCTCCGCAGCCGTAGCTGTCGAGCGCTTCACCGGGAAGGACGGCGGGCTGCCAGGACCCGCCGCTCCCGTCACGCAGGCTGTAGCTGCCGCCGCGCTCGCCGTCGGTTAGCGCGATCAGCCGCGCGTCCTTTTCTGCCCGATCAGCCTCGCCGCGCTCGGTCGCGTCACCGTGGCTGAGCACAAGCGCATCAAGGGGGATGTCGTGTCCAAGCGCGTGCCTGGCGCGGGGACTGGCGACGAGCACCGTCGCCGCCCGTGCAGCCCGCAGCGCGCCAACGTCGCCGGCCGTGAAATACACGGCGTCCATCTCGGCCAGCTGCTCCCAGGGCAGACTCGTGTCCTCGGCGTGCGGCTCGAGGCGCTCCCCGAATGTGATGATCGTCCGCTCGCCCCCGTCGTCGATGAGGGTTACGGCCCGCCGGGTCGGTGCCGCTCGCAGCACGCGATGAACGCTCACCCCGAGCTGCGTGAGCCGCTCCAGCGAGCGGTGCCCGTGCTCGTCGTCGCCCAGGGCGGTGAACAGCGTCGCTGAGCCCGCAAGTCTCGCGAGCTGCACAGCCGCCACGGCGCCGCCCCCAGCCGGCTCCTCGAAGCCCTCCCGCGCATGCATCACCGTCCCCGCCGCAGGCACTTTCGGGACGCGCGCGAACTGCACCCACTCGATGTGGCCGACGACCGCGACCTTCACCGGACGGGAGGACATCTCGGTGCAGTCTCACAGCCTCGTCGTCTATTTGCCCTGAGCTTCGAAGCCGAACTCCGAGTTGGCGTTGCTCGACGAGGATGACGGGGAGGAGCTCGTGGAGGTACTCGAGGTGCCGGTGGTGGTCGGGGAAGGCGCGGGGGCGCTGGTGGTGACCGGTTGGGTTACTTCGCTTTCGCTGTGCGGGTGCTCTGGGCCGAACTCCGCGGCGGCAGCCAGCAGATTGCCGGGCGGGTGGGAGCTCGTGGCCCGCCGCGACATGGCATTTCGCTTGCGCCGCGAAGGCGACGAGCGATGCGCCTGCTGTTTTGCGCGGATCGTGAACGGCGTCGCGTCCGACACCGTGGAGAAAAGCGTCTGCCTGACTAGCGCGGCGGACCTGTCGGCGATGTCCAGCGACGGCGTCTTGTGCAGCGCGCCGTGTTTATGCACGGTGACCAGCGCCAGACAGCCAGCGCCGATCCCGAGCACCGCCAGGCAGCTCGCGAACTTCACGCCTAGTGAGCCGCCGGCGAGGAGCCAGCCGCCCGAGGCGCCGCTCACGCCGCCCGCGCCCGCCCCCGAGAGAGCACCACCGCCGACACCGGCGCCGGCGCCGGCGACGCCAGCGGTGAGACCCCCCCGCAGCAGTAGCGGCGGCAGGAGCGCTGCGAGCCCGCGCAGCGAGGCTACGTACGCACGGCAAGCGGGGCACTCGCGCTGGTGCATGATCGCGAGCTTGTAGCGTTCCCCCTCGGGGTCGAGAATGCCAAACGCATAAGCACGCATCAGCGAGGCGCGTTCCTCGCACCAGCCATTGGTGCGGATGATCGTCAAGAGCTCTCCCATCTTGCCCGCCACCCCCGGCTGCCCTGCGCCGTTGCCCTCCATCAGCTTGCGCATGCGGGCCTCGCTGATGCCCATCTGCGCCGCTGCCTCCGCGCGCGAGAGGCCCTGCAGGTAGCAGAGGCTCGCCGCCTGGCACTCGCGCGGCGAAAGACGCTCGCGCAGGCCCTCGAATATCTCGCGCAGACGCCGCTGATCATCGAGCTGGCTGGCCAGGTCGGTCTCCCGCGCCTGCTGGTCAACCTCGATGTCCTCGGCCCGCCGCTCGGGGTGGCTCGAACGGTAGTCCTCGATCGCGCGCCGGTAGGTGACCAGCACGAGCCAGCCCGTCGGGTTCGCGATCTCCTGGCCCTGCAGGACAGCCGCATACAGGCCCTGCCATGCCTGCGCATAGCACGCCTCCAGGTCGCCGACGTCGAGCGCCACTCCGCGCAGAGCCAGCCGCCGGCCGACGGTCGCGAGCACCTTCGTGCGCAGCCCCTCGAACTCTTGCCGCAAGAGACGCTCGGCACGGTAGCGGCGCAGCGAGAGCGGGCTCATCTCTACTCCAGCCGTCTCCCCCGCAAGGATTTGGCCGGGCCGCGCTCGCCGGGCGAGCTCACGGCACGCTCCTGTGGGAACGCGCATCGCTGGAACTGGTCGATCTGTGCGAGCGTGAACGCGCGCATGTCCCTGCCCTGCAGATACGCCTGGTGCCACTCGACGATCCGCTCCAGCGCCTTGGCGAGATCCCACGCCGGCCGCCACCCGAGCCGCGTGTGCGCCTTGCTGGAGTCGAGCATCAGATAGCTCGCCTCCGGCGGGTTGTTGCTGTCATCGAGCTGCCAGCGCAACGGCGTCGGCCAGCGGCGGGCGAGCTCTCCGACGACCCAGCGGACCGGCTTCGCGTCGTCGGGGTCGGGGCCGAAATTCCAGCCCTCGCTGGCGTCGTGCGAGTCCCACAGCGCCTGTGCGAGTCGCAGATAGCCGCTCAAGGGGTTCAGCACGTGCTGCCACGGGCGTACCGCGTCGGGGTTGCGAACACGGATCGGCTGGCCGGACTCGGCAGCGCGGATCATGTCGGGAATCAGGCGGTCCTGACCCCAGTCGCCGCCGCCGATCACGTTGCCCGCCCGCGCGCTGGCGAGGCGTGTAGCGTCAACCCCGGAGAAGTAGGAGGCGCGGTAGGCGGCGGTCACCAACTCGGCGCATCCCTTCGAGCTCGAGTACGGGTCGCTCCCACCCATAGCATCACTCTCGGTGAATGATCCTCCCTGATCACCATCGCCACCGTTGTCATAGCACTTATCGGAGGTGACTACCACCACTGCGCGCACGTCGCCGCAGTGGCGTACCGCCTCGAGCACGTTGACGGTGCCCATTACGTTGACCTCGTAGGTCAGCACCGGCTCCAGATACGAGCGTCTGACCATCGGCTGAGCCGCCATGTGCAGCACGATCTCGGGGCGCTGGCGTGCCAGCGCGAGCCGAACGCCCTCGGCGTCGCGCACGTCGAGCGCCAGCTCGGTCATCTCCGCGCCGACCCGCGCCTGCTCGAACAGCGACGGGCTGGTGGGGGATCGTGGCGCGATACCGCTCACGTGCGCCCCCATGGCCTGCAGCCACAGCGACAGCCAGGCGCCCTTAAAGCCGGTGTGCCCGGTCACGAGGACGCGTCTATGAGCCCAAAAATCGGGGTCGATTCGCACGGCCGCTCAGGGTACTCACTCACCGCCCACAGGTAGGCTCTGGAGAGACTTGTACGCGAGCACCTCATCCCCGCAGCCACCCGAACGCGCAGAGATTCTCGGCGTCCCGCTGGCGGTGTCCGACTACGGTCAGGTGATCGACTGGATGGAGGCGATGATCGCCGCCGGTGAGCGGGGCTACCTGACCGCCGCGGCCGTGAACCTGGTGATGTGCGCGCACGATGAACCCGCCACGCGCCGGGCGGTGCTCGACGCCACGCTGGCGGTGCCGGACGGTCAACCGCTGGTGTGGGCGCTACGGCTGCTCGGCCATCGGCGGGCGACGCGCGTATACGGCCCGGATTTGATGGCGCTGTTCTGCGAGCGCGCGGCGCGCAGCGGCACGCCGATCTACCTATACGGTGGACGCACGCAGAAGGCACTGGATTTGCTGGCCGAGCGCCTTCGCGAGCGGTTCCCGGGGCTGCGGATAGCGGGCGGCTACTCGCCACCGTTCCGGGAGCTCTCGGCCTTAGAGCGCGAACAGGTGATCATCGACATCGACGGGTCGGGCGCCAAGATCGTATGGGTCGGCACCGGGCAGCCCAAGCAGGAGCTATGGATGTGGCGCATGCGCCCCCATCTGCAGGCACCGTTGCTGGTCGGTGTCGGCGCGGCGTTTGACTTTCACGCGGGCCTGGTCCCCCAGGCGCCGGGCTGGATGCAACGCAATGGCCTGGAGTGGTCCTACCGGCTCTGGCGCGAGCCGCGGCGGCTGTGGCGCCGCTACGCGCGAGGCAACCCGCGATTCGTGGTCGGCTTCGCCCGCCAGTATGCGCGAGCCCGGCGCTCCCGCTAGGAGAGGCGTCCCGGCGGCGGTCAGGCAACCGCGATCAGGCTAACCTCTGCCGTCATGAGCCCCACGAAGAGCAGCGCAGACGTCGCCGTCGTCGGCCTTGGCCGCGTCGGCCTGCCGCTCGCGCTCTCTTTCGCGGATCGCGGATTGAGCGTCATCGGGATCGACAATGACCCGGCGCGACTGGGGGCTCTGCAGGCAGGCATCATGCCCTTTTGCGAGACGGGCGCGAAGGAGCTGCTGGACCGCGTACACGGCAGCGGGCGGCTGACTCTGGCCGAGCATGTCGCTGACGGCGCGCGAGCGCGCCACATCGTGATCACGCTCGGCACCCCGTCGTTCTCGCACATCGAGATCGACATGCGCGACATTCGCTCCGCGCTCGATGACCTACTGGGCGCGCTCACGGTTGGCCACGCGCTCACTCTGCGCTCCACCGTGGCACCGGGGACCACCGACTTCGTCGCGGGCTACCTGGCCAAGCACCGTGGGTTTCAGATCGGAACCGACGTGTTCGTCGCACACGCACCCGAGCGCATAGCGGCCGGGCGCTTCCTGGCGGAGATCGACACGCTGCCGTGCATCATCGGCGGCGTCGGCGCTCGCTCGGGCGAGGTGGTCGCCGAGCTCTTCGAGGTGTTCGACGCCCCGATCGTCCAGACCACCCCGGTGCAGGCGGAGCTCGCGAAGATCTGGACGAACATCCTGCGATACACCACCTTCGCGCTGCCGAACCTGCTGATGATGGATTGCGAGCGCCACGGCGCGAACGTGTTCGACGTGATCGAGCTCATCAACCGCGACTATCCCCGCGGCGGCATCGCCCAGCCCGGGATGACCGCCGGGACGTGCCTGCGCAAGGACTTCGCCTTCTCAGAGGAGCGCTCCAACGCCCCGGGGATGCTGCTCGCGGTCTCGCGCGTGAACGAGTCGGTGCCGCTGTTTCTCCTGGAGGCCGTCAAGCGGCGCACGGGGTCGCTCAGCGGACGCAAGGTTGCGGTGCTGGGTCTCGCCTTCAAGGCCGACACCGACGACGAGCGCGACTCGCTCGCGCACAAGCTCGTGCGACTGCTGGAGCGCGAGCTAGCGGACGTCGCCGTGCACGACCCGCACGTGAACAGCCCAACCGTGTCGCTAGAGGAAGCGCTCGAGGATGCCGAGATCGTGATGGTCGCGACCAACCACTCAGAGTTCTGCGAGCCGGCAACACTCGAGCTCATCGGCAGCCGCTGCGCCGCGAACTGCCTGATCGTGGATCCGTGGAACTGCTGGGGAGCAGGCCAGGTGTTCGCGTACGCCTCCGAGCTCGCGGCGCTTTCAAGCGGAAGATGAACCGCGTGCTCGTGACAGGCGGCGCTGGCACCATCGGCGCGGCGGTCGTGCGGCGGCTGCTGAGCGACCCGGACTACGAGGTTCGCGTCTCAGACCAGCGCCCGGCGCCGCAGTGGATGCGAGAGGGCTGCGAGGTGCACACCGGCGACCTTCGCGTCCTGGAGGAGGCAAAGCGGGCGACGGATGGGTGCAGCCAGGTGATCCACCTCGCGGCGATCGTCGGCGGGATCGCGAACTTCCACAAGCTTCCGCATACCCTGACCGAGGTCAACAACGCCCTCTACAACGCTGTCATCCGCGCGGCGCTGGACGCCGAAGTCGAGCGTTTCGTCTATGTCTCCTCATCGATGGTGTTCGAGCGCGCCGAGATCTATCCGACCCCAGAGGAGTATCTGCCGGACTGCCCCATGCCGATCTCCGCATACGGCTTCTCAAAGCTCACCGGCGAGGTTTACTGCCGTGCCGCCCACGAAGAGCACGGCCTGCCTTTCACGATCTGCCGGCCGTTCAACGCGTACGGTCCCGGCGAGCTGCCCGACGCCGAACCGGGGATCGCCCACGCGGTGCCGGACCTGATCATGAAGGTGCTTTCCGGGCAGCGTCCGTTGCAGATCTTCGGCTCCGGCGAGCAGACGCGCACGCTCACGCACGTAGAGGACATCGCGGACGGGATCGTCACCGCGCTGGGCTCGGCGGCGGCCCTGAACGAGGACTTCAACATCTCCGCTTCGCGCGAGCTGACGGTGGCGCAGATAGCCAGGATCGTATGGGAGGCGTGCGGCGAGGACCCCGCCTCGTTCGAACTCGAGCATCTGCCGACTTTCGCCGTCGACGTGCAGCGCCGCTGGCCGTCGGTGGAGAAGGCCAAGCGGCTGCTTGGTTGGGAGGCTCGCATCGGCGTGGAGGAGGGGATCGCCTCGACCGTGGAGTGGTTGCGCGCTCAGCACCGGCTCGCGGGCGAGGACGCTGGCGGCGGGCGCTCGCGTGTAGGGTGCGGGCCATGACAAACCGACGCTCTGCGCTTATCACTGGGGTCACGGGCCAGGACGGCTCGTATTTGGCTGAGCTTCTACTCGAGCATGGCTATGAGGTGCACGGCATGGTGCGCCGCGCCTCCACCGAGAAGTTCGATCGCATCGAGCACCTGCGCGAGAAGATCACCCTGCACCAGGGAGACCTCTTGGACCAGCGCTCGCTCGTCGACGCGCTCAGAGCCGCAAAACCCGATGAGATCTACAACCTCGCGGCGATGAGCTTCGTCGCGGTGTCCTGGATCCAGCCCACCCTGACCGCGGAGTTCACCGGCACCGGCGTCACCCGCATCCTCGAGGCGATGCGCGAAGTCTGCCCCGACGCGCGCTTCTACCAGGCCTCCTCCAGCGAGATGTTTGGCAAGGTGCTCGAGGTCCCCCAAACCGAGAAAACACCGTTCTACCCCCGCAGCCCGTACGGCGTGGCGAAGGCCTACGGGCACTTCATCACCGTCAACTACCGCGAGTCCTACGACCTGCACGCCACCTCGGGGATCCTCTTCACCCACGAGAGCCCCCGCCGGGGCCTTGAGTTCGTGACCCGCAAGATCACCTGGCACGCCGCCGCGATCCGCCACGGCCTGCTGAGCGAGCTGCACCTCGGCAACCTCGACGCCGAACGCGACTGGGGGTACGCCAAGGACTACGTCCAAGCGATGTGGCTGATGCTCCAGCGGGACGAGCCAGAGGACTACGTCATCGCGACCGGGCAGGCGCACTCCGTCAAGGAGTGCTGCCAAGTCGCGTTCGACGAGGCCGGACTCGGCGACTACGAGCCCTACGTCAAGATCGACCCCGCCTTCGTCCGCCCAGCCGAGGTCGACCACCTCATTGGCAGCCCCGCCAAGGCAGAACGAGACCTCGGCTGGAAACCAGAGACCAACTTCGAGCAGCTCATCCGCCTCATGACACGCTCAGACCTCGAGCTGCTCAAGCCGTCGTGAGCCCACGGCCCACACCTGTCCGCTAGAGCGCCCGCGATGGCAATCGCGCTGTTCGACACACACGGTCCGCTCGAGCCGCTGCGGGTGGAGCTGCGCGCGGCGATCGAGCGCGTGTTGGACTCCGGGCACTACATCCTCGGAGAGGAGGTCAGGACCTTCGAGCGCGAGTTCGCCGCCTACTGCGGCTGCGCGCACGCCGTGGGGGTCGCGAACGGGACCGAGGCGATCACGATCGCGCTGCGGGCGATGGGAGTCGGGCCGGGCGACGAGGTCATCGTGCCGTCCTTCACCTTCTACGCATCGGCGGAGGCGATCCCGCCGACGGGGGCGACCCCGGTGTTCTGCGACATCGATCCGGACACATACTGCGTGACCGCCGAGACGGTGCGCGCGGCGCTCTCGCCGCGAACAAAGGCGATCATCGCCGTGCACCTGTTCGGCAATCTCGCGCCGATCGCGGAGATCCAGGCTCTGGGCGTGCCCGTGCTGGAGGATGCTGCCCAGGCCGCGGGCTCGATCTCCGCCGCAGGGCGGCCGGGGGCGCTGGCGCTCGCCGGAACGTTCTCCTTCTTCCCGTCGAAGAACCTCGGCTGCTTCGGCGACGGCGGAGCGATCACCACCAACGACCCCGACATCGCCGAACGCGTCCGCATGCTGCGCTTCCACGGCTCGCGCGACAAGCTCGACTACGAGCTTGTCGGCTACAACAGCCGTCTCGACGAGCTGCAGGCAGCCGTCCTGAGGACGCAGCTGGCGCACCTGGATCTCTGGGCGGACGAGCGCCGCCGTGTCGCCCGCCGCTACGAGCAGGCGGGGCTGGGGGAGGTGGTGAGGCTGCCGCGCGCCACGCAGGGGTCCTCGCCCGCCTGGCATCTATATGTCGTGGCGCACCCGCAGGTAAAGCGCCTGGAAAGCGCGCTAGCCGACGCGGAGATAGCCCACAAGGCCTACTACCGCAAGCCGGTGCACCACCAGCCGGCGATGGCTCGCTTCGCGGCTTCAGCTGAGCTACCCGCGACCGACCAGGCCGCCCGCACCCACTTGGCGATCCCGATGAGCCCCACCCTCACCTCCGAGCAAATCAGCCAGGTGACGGACGCGGCGCGCCGGGCGCTCTAGCGCCAGCGCTCGAGCAGATCCTCGTCGCTCACTTCGCGCACGACGCGAGCGGGTACACCCATCACGACCGCACGGGCGGGGACGTCGCGCGTGACGAGGGCGCCCGCGGCGACGAACGCCTCCTGGCCGATCTCCACGCCGGGCGTGAGCACCACACCCCCGCCGACCCGGCAGGCGCGGCGCAGGATGGCTCCCCGCAGCGGCATCTCGGGTCCGTGACGAGACATCGTGTCGTCGTTGGTGGTGCTCGCGCCAGGACCGACGAACACGTCGTCCTCGACGAGCGTGAACGCAGTCAGGTAGACCCCGGTCTGCACCCGCACGCGCGCGCCGACGCGCACGTCGTTGTCCACCACGCTGCCGCGGCCTATCACGGTTCCCTCACCGATCGAGCTGCGCTCGCGCACGTATGACTGGTCGCCGATGATCGCGCCCTCACCGACATGCGCGCCGGCGAACACGACCGCGCCGGCGCACACGGTGACCGCTGCCGCGAGCTCAAGGCCGCAGACCTCTCCCGCCGCCGAGGAGCCGCGCGCGAGCCGGGGGCACTTGCCGAGCACGACGTGGTCCTCGATCACGCAGCCGTCGCCGATCACGGTGCCGGCGTGAACGACCACATGCGCGCCGAACGAAACCCCGCTGCCCACCCGTGTGTCCTCGTCGATCACGAGCCCCGGAGCGCGTGGGTCCTCTCTGAGCGTCAAAGCTTGATCACGCCCTGCGTGTCGTGGTCCCGCGTGATGCCACGGAGGTCGAGCAGCAGGCTCGCTTGGGCGGCGACCTGACGGTGGTCGATGCTGGGGTGGGCGGTGACGATCACGACGAGGTCTGCGTCCTTGACGGCCCGCTCGAGCGGCGCGCTCGACAGCCGTTGCTCGAGCAGCTGCGGTACGTGCGGGTCGTGGTAGGAGACCTCGGCGCCGAGGTCTCCCAGCAGCGCGATGATCTTCAATGCCGGTGACTCGCGGATATCACCCACCCCGGGCTTGTAGCTGACGCCGAGCACCAGGATCTTGGCGCCCTTGACCGCTAGCCCGACGTCGTTCAACACGCGCTGCGCCTTGGCGACACAGTGATACGGCATCTGCTGGTTGATCTTCCCCGCCAGCTCGATGAACTCGGCCGCCATGTCGAACTCCCGCGCCCGCCACGAGAGGTAAAACGGGTCAACCGGCAGGCAGTGCCCGCCCATACCCGGCCCTGGGTCAAACCGCATGAACCCGTACGGCTTCGTGGCAGCGGCGTCCACGACCTCCCAGATATCGATCCCCATCCGGTCGCACAACATCGCCAGCTCGTTCACCAGCGCGATATTCACCGAGCGGAAAATGTTCTCCAAGAGCTTGGTGAGCTCCGCCGCCTCCGGGGAGGAGACCCGTACGAGCTTCTCGCACACCAGGCCGTAGATCGCTTCCGCGCGATCGGCGCACGCCTCGGTCAAACCACCGATCACCTTCGGCGTGTCAGCCAACGTGAAATCCGTCCTTCCAGGGTCCACTCGCTCCGGGCTGAACGCTAGGTTGAAATCCCTGCCGGCCACCAGCCCCGAGCGCTCCAGCAACGGCAACAGGCGCTCGCGCGTCGTACCCGGATAGGTAGTCGACTCCAACACCACCAGCTGCCCGGACCGCAGGACCTCGGCAAGCGCCCGGGTGGAGTCGAGCAGGGGACCCAGATCCGGCTCGCGATTCGCCGTCAGCGGCGTCGGCACGCACATCAACACCGCGTCAACCCCCGATAGCTGCGCATAGCTCGTGCCCGCCCGGACCCGGCCAAGCACGCCAGCGAGCTCAGCCGAAGAGACATCCTCCACATACGACTGGCCCGCCGAAAGCAAGCGGACCTTCTCCGCATCCACGTCCACCGCGACCACATCACAACCGGCCCGCGCGAACGCGACCGCCAGCGGCAGCCCGACATAGCCAAGCCCAACCACACCCACGCTGGTCATCTCGGCGCAGCAGTCTATGTCATGCCCGCGGCTGTTCAGCCGCTTGCATGTCGGCCTTCACCATGCGCTGGATGAGCTCGCGGAAGTCCACCTCTGGTTGCCAGCCCAGCTTGCTGTGGGCCTTGCTCGGATCACCCACGCTGACCGTTGCCTCGCGCGCCCGGACCAGCGTGGGCTCGACGCGCAGATAGCGCTCCGGGTCCAGGCCCACGCATGCGAACGCAGTCTGGACCAGCTCCCTGACGGTGTGCGCAACCCCGCTCGCCAAGACGTAGTCGTCTGGCTCGTCCTGCTGGAGCATCATCCACGCTCCCCGCATCACGTCGCCCGCGAAAGACCAGTCGCGAACGGCATCGAGGTCTCCGAGCGTGAGCTCGTCGCGTTCACCGCGCGCGATCGCCGCCGCCGCCCGCGTGACCCGGCGTGTCACGAACTGCTCGGGGCGGCGGGGAGACTCGTGGTTGAAGAGGATCCCAGAGCATGCGTAGAGCCCGTCATGGGCGCGCAGCAGGCCGGTCAGCTGGTGTGCGAGCAGCTTGGCGGCCGCGTAAGGGTTAGCGGGGCGGCAAGGCGTCAGCTCGTGTTGCGGTGAGTGCGGCGCGTCACCGAACATGGCGGCGGAGGAGGCGACGAACACGCGGATGCCGCTGTCGAGGTCCCGCACCGCCTCGAGCAGCGCGGCGGTCGAACCGGCGATCGCGGCGAGGCTCCCGGCTGGCTTGACCCACGAGTCGGGGACGAACGAGGGCGCCGCCAGATGGTAGATCTCGCGCGGGCGACTGCTCGCGACGGCCGCGCTGAGGCTCTCGTGGTCGAGCAGATCTCCGCCCACCAGCTGCAGGCGCTCACGCAGATGCTCAGAGCAGCCGAGCGTGCGCTGCGGGGCGCGCGCTAGGCCGTAGACCTCATATCCCTGCTCGAGCAGAAGCTCAGCCAGATACGAGCCGTCCTGGCCGGTGATCCCGGTGATGAGAGCGCTGCGCCGCTGCGCGCGCGCTTGCGCCTCCATGTCCTGGGTCAGGGCTGACACATCCCGCAGCTTATGTACTCGCCCGCCCCGCATACACGGCCGCGAGCTCGCTCGCGACCCGGTCCGGCGCGCACAGCCGCGCTACACGCGCACGCGCCGCCTCGCCGGCCCCGCTCGCCGCCAGCACCCGCTTGATCGCGTCAGCCAACGCTGCGCCATCCCCCGGGGGGGCCAGGCCGTCGCTGTCGATCAGCTCCGCGAGCGCGCCGATGTCGCTGCCGGCGACAGGCACGCCGGCTGCCATCGCCTCGGCCGCGGCGATACCGAAGGTCTCCGCCGAGCGGGAAGGGGCGAGCGCGATCGCGGCACCGCGACGCAGCCGCTCGAGCTGCGGCTCATCGACGCGGCCGAGGAAACGCACGTCGCTGCCCGCGGCCTGTCTGCGCAGCTGCTCAAGCTGGGGGCCCTCGCCCGCGACTATCAGCGGGATCCCGGCGATCCGACAGGCGGTGATCGCGACGTCCACCCCCTTCTCGGGGGAGAGGCGCGCCGCGATCAGCGCGTAGGGATGATCGCTCGAGGCGGGCGGCTCGCTCCCGTCCGCGTGGGCGAGCGCCCGCAGTGGCGGGGCGAGCACATGCACCCGTTGCTCCGGCAGCTTCGCGCCGAGCGCGCGCAACCGTTCCCTGGCGAACACGCTCGGGACGATGAATGCGTCGACTTGGTCGATGAGACGCCGCTGCCAGAGCGACAGCGCGGCGGCGTAGCTCACCGCCTCCGCCCGGTTCGCGCGGCAGTTGTGGAGCACCCCCGGGAGCGTGTTGCGGCCGTGGCAGCGCGTGCATTGCTCGCCGTCGGTGAAGCACACGCCGACCGCGCACACCAGCCGATACTGGTGCAGGTGAAGCACGGTGCGGGCGCCCGCCGCGCGCGCGGCGGCCAGCGCCCTCCAGCCGAGTGTGGGGTGCAGGTTGTGCGCGTGGAGCACGCGCGCTTTACCGCGCTCGACCGCCTCGGCGATCTGACCGGCCCCCAGCCCCCCGTAGAGCAGACCGGCGGCCGCGCGGGCACGGGAGAGGCCCACCGAGTCACGTGCGAGCAGCTCCGTCGGCTCCCCCAGACGCTCCCGGACGAGCCAGCGCAGGTCCTCGACTACGCGCTCCTCCCCGCCGGTGGTGCGGTAGCGGTTGTGCAGGAACACGATCATCGTGCCATCAAACCTAGACTCTCTCCCAGTCATGAGCCTGCCGGCGTCGATCATCATCCCAACCCGTGCCCGCCCTCACTATCTCGAGGTCGCGCTCGCCTCGATCGCGCCGCAGGCGCAGGCGCTCGCCGCCGAGGTGCTCGTGATCGACGACGCCGGCCCGTCGGCGCAGCAGCGCGCGATCGCCGAGCGCTTCGGCGCGCGCTATGAGCCGCACCCCCGCCCGCTCGGGTTGAATGTCGCTCGCAACACGGGCGTCGAGCACTCCAGCGGCGAGCTGGTGGTGTTCGTCGACGACGACGTTGAGGTCCGCGAGGGCTGGCTTGCAGCGCTGATCGGCGCCGCGCGCGAGCACCCCGACGTCGATGTCTTCACGGGCCCCATCCATCCGCGGCTGGAAGGCCGCCCGCCTCGTTCGTGTGGCCGCGAGCGAGCCCCGATCACCTCGCTTGACCTGGGTGATCGCGACACCGACCAGTTGCGCTACGCATGGGGGGCCAACATGGCGTTGCGGCGCTCCGCGCTGCAGGCCGTCGGACCGTTCGACGTGTCGCTGCGCGACGGCGGGGACGAGCAGGAGTGGCAGGAACGGCTGCGCCGGCGGGGGCCGGCGAAGGTGCTGTATGTGGCGGCGGCCGCGCTCGAGCACCGCCGCTGCGCGCGGGATGCTCGCGCCCGTGCGCTGGTGCGAGCGGCGTATCGCCGCGGCCGGGCGAGCCGGCGCTTTGACCGCTGGCGAGGACAGGCGCCCTCGCTCAAGCGCGAGCTGGCGACGTTCCTGGGCTCGACCGGGCACGTGCTGCGCTACCGCTGCCCGGCCGGGGTGACGATGGTCGCCCACAGCGCCGGGCGCCTGCGCCAGGGGCTGGCCTGGAGTGGCGGCGCCGGCACGCGGACGGACGAGCGCGAGGATTTCCTCTCCGGCGAGAGCGGGACGGTCGGTGGTCTGCACGGCCTCGGCCGCTCGGCCCTCGACGAGCTGGCCTCGGCGCTGCAGTTGGCGAGCGGCCAGCGCCTCGCGCTCGCCGCGGCCGCCCGCCGCTCGCCGCCGCGCCGGCGCGTGCTCGTGCTCGGCATCGAGCGCCCCGAGCATGCGCAGCTCGCGCGGCGCCTACGCGGCGAGCTGGAGCGCTCGCGCCACGAGCTGGAGGTGGCGTTCACGACGCCCGGGCAGGCAGGCAAGTTCGAGAACCTGAACAGGCTGCTCGCGGCGCACCCGGTCGAGCATCGCGACTGGCTGCTGATCGTCGACGACGACATTGTGCTGCCACATGGTTTTTTGGACCGCATGCTGTTTTTGGCGGAGCGCTTCTCACTGGACCTGGCTCAACCCGCACACCGCCTCGCCTCGCACGCGGCATGGCGGGTCACGCGCCGGCGCCTTTTGAGCGTCGCCCGCCAGACCGCTTTCGTGGAGATCGGGCCGCTCACTGCTTTCTCACGGCGCACGTTCGATGTGCTGCTGCCCTTTCCGCCGCTGCAGATGGGTTGGGGCCTGGACCTGCATTGGGCCGCGCTGGCGCGCGAACGCGGCTGGCGTTGCGGCGTACTCGACGCGCTTGCGATCAGCCACATCGCGGCACCCGCCGCGAGCTCCTACTCGCGCGAGCAGGCGGTCTGCGAGGAGCGCGCGTTCCTGGCCGAGCACAGCTACCTGACGGCCCGCGAAGCACAGCAAACCCTCGCCACGTATCGACGGTTTTGAAGGTCGCGGTCCTAGCCGAGTTCTACCCCAGCCGCTCCGACGCGGTGCTCGGCATCTGGGCACACCGCCAGGCGCTCGCCGCGCGCGACGCGGGCGCCGAGGTCAGAGTGCTGGTGCTGCACCGGCTGATCCCGCCGCGCGCCTCGCTCGCCGATGGCCCCCGCCGAGCGCTGGAGCAGTGGCGCACACTGGCGCGCCAACCACGCCTTGAAGTCCGCGACGGCCTGCAGGTGAGCTACGTCCCGTACGTCTCCCCGCCCCGGGCGCGGTTCTACCCCGCCTGGGGCAGCTGGGCGGCCCCGCCGCTCGCGCTCGCGCTGCGCAGGCTGCGACACTCGTTCCCGTTCGACTTGATCCATGCGCACAACGCAGTGCCGGCCGGCGACGCAGCTCGCCGCGCTCACCTCGGCAAGCCGCTGGTGATCTCCGTCCACGGCGGTGACGTGCTGTATGTCGCGCCGCGCTACGCGCGCGGGCCGGCGGTCCTGCGCCGGACGATGAGCCGCGCCAGCCTGGTGCTTGCCAATAGCCACGAGATCGCGCGGCTCTCGCAGGCGCTCGGAGCGCGCCAGACCGCGGTGGTGCACCTCGGCACGGACCTGCCGCCGCCGAGAGGCGGCGTGCGCCTGGCGGGCCCCCCCTCGCTGGTCACCGTCTCCCACCTAGTGGCCCGCAAGCGCCACGCCGACGTGCTGCGCGCGCTTGCGGTGCTGGCCGAGCGCCACCCCACGCTGCGCTATGTGATCGTGGGTGACGGGCCGGAGCGAGTGCCTCTGGAAGGTCTCGCCGAGCGCCTTGGCGTAGCCGAGCGCGTCGAGTTTCGCGGGCAGCTCGAGCCGGCCGCCGCGCTCGAGCAGGCCAGGCGCTGCACACTGTTCGTGATGCCGTCCACCGAGGAGGCGTTCGGCGTCGCCTACATCGAGGCGATGGCTGGCTGCCTGCCCGCCATCGGCTGTCGCGGCGAGCCAGGACCGGATGAGATCTCGGCCGCTGGCGCCGGCCTGGTGCTCGTCCCGCCGGGCGACATCGAGCGTCTGTCACAGCGCATCGATGAGCTGCTCAGCGACCCCGACCGTCTGCGTGAGACCGGCAGATGGGCGCGCGCCACGGTCGAGCGCAACTTCACCTGGGAGCGCTGCGGTGAAACGACCCTAGCCGCCTACGAACGGGCGCTGCGGTGAAGCCCGTCCTGTTTGTCACCTCCCACGCTCCGCCGGAGCGGATCGGCGCCGTCGGCGCCCTGCATGAACGCGAGCTCGTGCATTTCGCGCTGTTCGGCGGGCGCTCCAAGCACGGCGCCGACGAGCAGCCGGGCGACTTGCCGTTCCCTCACAGCCGCGTCAAACAGAGCCACCTAGCGGCGCTCGCCGCCAGCGGCGACTACCGGGCAGTGGTTTGCTCCACCGGCGGCAGGGTGGCGCTGCCGGCGGCGTGGAGCGGGGCGCGACGCGCACGCGTACCGCTGATCTTGTGGAGCTCGCTGTGGGCGCACCCGCGCACCGCCGCGCATGCGGTCAGCTACCTGGCGCTGCGGCGCCTGTACCGCTCTGCGGACGCAGTCGTGACCTATGGCCCGCACGTCAGCGCCTACGTCCGGGCGCGTGGCGCGCGCAACGTGCACGTCGCGCCCCAGTCGGTCGACAACGGCTTCTGGAGCGCCCCGGCGCAGGCGATCGAGCTCGCGCCGGCGTGGCCTGCCGAGAGCCGCACAAATTTCTTGTTTGTAGGTCGCCCAGACCGGGAAAAGGGACTCCGGGTTCTGTTAATGGCCTGGCGTGCCTCGGGTCTTTCGGTACCCACCGCCGCGCTCGTCCTCGTCGGTGTGGGATCCGCCCCCCCTGGGATCCCCGCCGACGGCGCGGTGGGCTCTGCGGCGGACGAGACGAGATGCGTCGGCCGCCTCAACGCCCGGCAGCTGCGCAACTTCTACGCAGCCGCTGACGTCTTGGTAGTGCCATCGATTCCCACGAGAACGTTCCGTGAGCCATGGGGCTTGGTGATCAACGAGGCGATGAATCAGCACGTTCCTATCATTGCGAGCGACGCGGTCGGGGCCGTTGCAGGCGGGCTCGTACGCGACGGCCACAACGGGCTGGTGGTGCGGGCCTCAGACAGCCAGGCGCTCGCCGCTGCGTTGCGCAAGCTCGCCCTGGACGGGCGTCTGCGCAGCCAGCTGGGACGCGCCGGCGCGCGCGACGTGCTCGCCTACAACCACGAGGCGTGGGCGAGTGGTTTCTCGCGTGCGCTGCACAGCCTCGGCGCCTCCCGGATAGGCTGCTAGCGTGCGACGGCCAGCGATGAGACGGCTTCTGAGATCCCGCGCGCCGCTGTTGGCGCTCGTATCGACGGCGATGCTGATGACGCCTTCGCTCGCCTGCGCAAGCGAAGCCTCGACGATCATCTACAGATGCGTGAACGGGAAGTCACTCAGCGGTTTCAAGCAGGCCGCATACCGCAAGGCGCTCAAAGAACTTGCCGAAACGGGGCGCCAATACAGCGACTGCGAAGAACTGATCCGCAAAGCCCAGCTGGCCACCGCGGGCGGTCTCTCGAGCGGCGGCGGCGGACTGCCTGGCGCCGCCCAAGCCGTGCCGCTACCGGTAACCCCCACCGAACAACACGCGATCGACAGCGCCGGGCACATGTCTCCAGGAAGAGTCGCGGTAGGCAACAAACTCGTCGTTCCCGGCGTGACGCACGCGAACATCGCCTCTGTCTTCAGTTCGCTGCCGGCGCCGCTGTTGGCACTCGTCATCTTCGTGCTCGCCTGCGCCCTGGGCGCCGCGGGCCAAACCCTGCGAGAGCGTGTCCTCAAGCGCCGCGGTATCTGAACGTCCGCTGCTCGAGCGTCCCGCCGGCGCTCAGCTCGAGCCGGTCAACAGGCGGCTGCTGCAGCTGAGCTCCTCGCTCAGCGTGGCGACCGTGCTGCTCGCAGCGGTCATGTGCTGGATCACCTTCAGCGCCCGCGGCGGGCTCGACCTCGAAGCGATGACCCATCTCGAGGTGCGCCTGACGATCGGCGCAGCGATCGTGGTCATCGTCGCGGCGCTGCTCACGCCGGCAGGGAGAGCCCTCCACGGCGTCTGGGCGGTCGGGCTGCTCGTGGCGTTCGCGTTGCTGAGCGCTATCTCGGTGGTGTGGTCTGTACAGCCAGACAACAGCTGGCAGGACGGTGCGCGGCTGCTCGCCTATTGCGGCGTGTTCGCGGCAGCGGTGGCGCTGGTCCGCCTGGCCCCCTCACGCTGGCCAGCGGTGCTCGGCGGCGTCGCGCTAGCGACCGTAACGGTCTGCGGCTACGCGCTGCTGACGAAGATCTACCCAGCCACGTTTGACGCGAGCGAGACCTTTGCGCGCCTGCAGGAACCAATCGGCTACTGGAACGCGATTGGGCTCGCCGCGGGCATGGGCGCGATCGCCTGCATGTGGCTCGGCGCCCGCCGCTCGGGCCATGCGCTGCTCAGTGTGCTGGCCTATCCAGCGCTGACGCTGCTGCTCGTCACCTCGATGCTCGCTTACTCCCGTGGCGCGCTAGCGGCGCTCGCGCTCGGCCTGATCCTGTGGTTCGTGCTGGTGCCGTTGCGTCTGCGCGGGGCCGTGCTGCTGATCATCAGCTCCGTCGGGGCGGTGATCGTGGTGGCGTGGGATTTCTCCCGTCACGCCCTCACGGCCGACAACGTGCCATTGGCCGAACGCGTGGCCGCCGGACATGAGCTCGGGGTGCTGGTGGTGGTGGTGTTGATCCTCGTTGGCGCGGCGGGACTGCTGATCGCGTTCTCAACCGCCCGTCGTGCGCCGAGGCCCGCTGCCCGCCAGCGCGCCGGCGCGCTGCTCATCAGCCTGCTGGTTGCCTGCGTGCTGGCCGCGGTGGGGGTCGTGGCAGCCTCGCACCGTGGCCTTGCCGGCAACGTCTCGGACGGGTTCAACTCGCTCACCGACATCCACAAGACGGTCGCCACGAACAGCCCGAGCCGGCTCACGGCGCTCGCGAGCGTACGCGCCGCCTACTGGAATCAGGCGCTTGAGATCTTTAGGGACCATCCCGTCTTCGGCGTCGGCGCCCGCGGCTACGAAACAGCGCAGCTGCACTACAGGGAAGGAACGCTCGAAGCCAAAAACGCCCACGGCTACATCGTGCAGACGCTCGCCGACCTGGGACTCGTAGGCCTCCTCGTGACGCTCGCGCTGCTGGCGGCGTGGCTGGCCGCCGCCGCCCGCGCCACCCGTCCACTCGACCTGCGCCTCGGCCGCCGAGGCTTTAGCAGAGAGTCGCAGCCCTATGGCGCTGAGCGTATAGGCATGCTGAGCATGCTGTGCCTGGTCGTCGTGTTCGGCGTGCACTCGTTTGTCGACTGGACGTGGTATGTGCCGGGGACCGCTTGCGTAGCGCTCTTTTGCGCGGGCTGGCTGGCGGGCCGCGGTCCGCCCTCAGCATCGTGCTCTGAGGCGCCGACGCTGGTCATACCGGGCGGCGTCCACGCCGCCCGCAAGCCGCCGGCGTGGCGGGCACCCACCCGTGCCGATCTGCGTTCCACGCGGGCCGTGCTGATCGCCTGCGTGCTCGTCGCCACGGGGCTGGCCGTGTGGGCGCAGTCTCAGCCCCAGCGCTCTGTCGACGCCGCCAACCAAGCGCTGGACTTGCTCGCCAGCCACCACCTGCCCGCGGCGCGTGCCGCCGCCGAAAGAGCGGTATCGCGTGACCCGCTCTCGGTGACGGCACTGTTCACCCTCGCCGCGGTTCAGCAGAGCAGCGGCAAGAGGCAGCTCACGCGCGCGACGCTGCAACAAGCCGTCCGCCTACAGCCCTCAAACCCGCAGACGTGGCTCTCGCTCGGCCGCTTCGACCTGGCGAGCGACCCGACCGCTGCGCTGACGGAGCTGCGTGCCGCGATCTACCTGAACCCCGAGTCGATCGCGCCGAGCCTAATCGCGCAGGGCAACCCCGAAGCGGTGGAAATCCAAAACGACTTCGTGCTCGCGCTGCGCGCCGCCGGGAAGGTGTCGGCGCGTAAGGCTCGAGTCGCCAAGCCCGTTCACGCGAGGGCTAAACCGGCACGACGGGCGAGCCCGTCGCAGCGTTTGCGTATCCAGAGCCTGCTGCACTCAGCGCAAGCGGCTGGGCGGGCGAGCTCATCGCCGCGTTCGCGTATCCAGAGCCTGCTGCGGTCGCTCAAGCGTTCGGCCACCCCAGGCCACTAGGCCGAAAGGCGGACCCGCCTGCGCCGGCGGCTGACCTCAAAAGCGTCGCCGGCGCGCACCGGCGAGCATCACCGCCGGCGCGAGCGGCGAGCCTCCGGCGCCGGCGATCGAGATCTCGTGGAAGCCGAACTCCTCCAACAAGCCGGTCAACGTGCGGCGGTCATAGAAGCGCAGATGCTCGCCGCAGGGGTCGAAATGCGCGGCGAACGCGCGCGCGGACAGTGCCAGGCGCATACGTGTGAGCGGCGCATGCGCCGGTGTGCTGAGCAGCAGGCTGCCTTGCGGGCGCAGCACCCGGCGTACCTCCGAGAACCAGCGCGCCGTGTCCGCGACATGCTCGATCACCTCGCCCGCCCAGACGGCGTCGAAGCTCGCGTCGTCAAACGGCCATCGCTCTCCTTCGGCGATGAGCCGCAGCTCGAGCCCGGGACATTGCGCACGGGCGCGACGCAGCGGCTCCTCGGCAACGTCGACGCCGACGACGCGCGCCCCCGCACATGCGAGCTCGCGCGTGAAACGGCCCTCGCCGCAGCCCACGTCGAGCACGCGCCCGGCGTCCTGCCCCAAGCGCTCGAGCAAGAACGACAGGCGCCGTTTGAAGTACGGCGGCTCGTGGCCCTCCGGCACGAGCTGCCATAGGTCTTCGTAGTAGTCGCGGGACGGCATCTCGAGCCAGGCTAGAGCAGCGGCACCCCACCGTGGGCGAAGACGCCGATAGACATTCGTTTGACTGCACCCAAACGCTCCTGCTATGAGGAAGACCTTGGCTCGAGAGCACTTCACCGTCTGCACCTATGCTGCGTGGTCTGCGCAAACCGGTATGTTGCCTGTGACAACTTCCGGGGGACAGCCGAAACTGCTTGCACACCGATGAGAGTTGCATTCGACAGCCGTCCCGTAACCGACCCGCGCGGCGTGGGCCGTCACACGCGCTACCTGTTGGGGGCGCTGCACCAGACCGCGAAAGCGGGAACGCACATCATCGAGACGCACCAGCCGCGTGGCGTTGACCTGTTTCACTCCCCCTGGGTGCAGGGGGCGATGCTGCGTAGCCCCTGCCCAATGGTGGTGACCCTGCACGACCTCGTCGCACTTAGGCGGCCGAGCGAGTATCTGCGCACGGGCGCGCGTTTCCGTCTGCGCGACCTGGCGGTGCAGCGAGCCATGCGGGTGATTGTCCCCACGTACGCGCTCGCCAACGAAGCGGTCTCGCGGCTGGGCATCGACCCCGAGCGTCTGACCGTGATACCGGAGGCTCCCTCCGTGAGCATGTACCGGCGCGACGCGCAAGAGATCGAAGTTGTCCGCCGGCGCCTGCGCCTGCCCGAGCGCTATCTGGTGTGGGTCGGCAGCCTGCTGCACTCCGAGCCCCGCAAGCACCTGGTCAAGCTCGCGCAGGCGGAGCGTGAGCTGCCGCTCGTACTGGTCGGCCCGACCCGTCCGTGGGCGCAGGAACTGCCGAACGTGGTCCTCACCGGTCGAGTCTCAGACGAGGATCTGGCCGCCATCTACAGCGGCGCGCAGGCGCTCGTCCTCCCCAGCCACGAAGGCTCGGGGCTGCCGGCGATCGAGGCGCTCGCCTGCGGCACGCCGGTCGCCGCGTGCGACGCCCCGACGTTGAGAGAGGTTCTCGATGGACGCGCTGACTTCGTCGGGGCGGGAGACTTGTGCGCGCTCGTGCAGGTAGCCCAGACGGCGAGCCCGCCGCCCAACGACACGCGCGCCTGGTCGTGGGCGGACGCCGCGCGCGCGACCTGGAGCGCGTATGAGACCGCGCTTGCCCGGACGGGGACCGTGTGCAGCCGCCCGCGCGTGCCGCAGCGCCGCAGGCGCCACTCCCCGGGGGCCCTCAGGGCCCGTCAGTAGGCGCCGCGCTGGGTGAACACCGCGGGGATCGTCTTCAGCAGGATCGCGAGGTCGAGTGCCAGCGACCAGCGCTCGAGGTAGATGAAGTCCAGGTGCACCAGGTCGTCGAAGTCGAGCTCCGAGCGGCCCGATACCTGCCACAGGCCGGTGACGCCGGGGAGCACCAGGTAGCGCTTGCGGTGCCAGTCGGCGAGCAGGTCATAGTCACGCTGCGGTAGCGGGCGCGGCCCCACGAGCGACATCTCGCCGCGCAGGACGTTGATCAGCTGGGGCAGCTCGTCCAGCGAGAAACGCCGCAGCAGCCTGCCGACCGGGGTGGTGCGCGGGTCGTCGCGAATCTTAAAGAGCGCCCCCGATGCCTCGTTGAGGCCTTCCAGCGCCTGTTGGCGCTGTTCGGCGTCGACGTACATGGTGCGGAACTTCAGACAGGCGAAGGGCCGCTGGCCGATGCCGGGGCGCATCGAGCGGAACAACACCGGCCCGCGCGAGGTCAGCTTTACAGCCAGGCAGATAGCGAGCAGCACGGGGCTGAGCAGCGCCAACAGCAGCACCGACCCGACCAAGTCGAAGCTGCGCTTCAGGGCGAAGTCGATCCCCTCGAACACGGGCGGCCCGAGCTCGAACAGCGGCACCGACTCGCCGGGCACGAACTCGGCGCGCTGGATCAGGATCTCCATCGTGGAGGGGGCGAAGAGCACGCGTACGCCGCCGCGATGGCATTTGTCGACCAGCTCCACCGCCTCCTCCTGGGGAAAGTCAGGGTCCGCGATTATCACCTCGTCGACCCGCTCCTGCTCCAGCACCCGCTCGAGGTCCCGCAGTGACCCCAGCGCGCGCAGGCTGCCGGCGGGCTCCTCTCGCAAGGCGAGGTAGCCGACGTATTCGATCGGCGAGTGGGGTGTGCCGCGGAGCGCGCCGGCGAGATCGCTGACGTTCTTGGCGCTGCCCACCAACACCGTGCGGCGGCGGTAGCCGGCGGCGCGCAGGATCACGCCGGTAACTCGTTCGTACAGGTAGCGCAGCGAGGAGACATACAGCAACGAGAAGGCCAGTGACGCGTAGAAGATGTAGTAGCTGTGAAAGTGTTCGCCGCTGGCGACGGCGAAGATGAGCGCCACCATCATCACCTGAAACAGGCATGTGACGATGCGCGGCATGCCCGGTCGCTGGTTGCGGCTCGCGTACAGGCCGGAGCGGGCGAACAGGAGCACGGTCAGCAGATACGCAAACGGAAGGAAGTGCCTGGTCTCCTGCAGCTGCCCGCTCAAGCCCGTCGCTTCGGCCTTTTCAAGCACGACCGCCTTGAGCACGAGCGCCGCGAAGATCGCCACGGCGAGCGCGAAGAAGTCGAGCGCCAGCAGCGAGATGACGCGGGCAAGGCGACGTGCGGTCGACAGGCGCAGCAGAAACGACAGAGCCGGCGGGCGGCGGCGGCGGACATCGCGGTCGCTGACATGTACGCCCACCGGCGTCAGCGACGCGCGCGCATCCTCCAGCAACGGCTTCTCGCCGAGCTCGGGGGTAGACATGCGCTCAGCGCTCAGCGTTGCCTTGGAAGGTCCCATCTCGCTATTCAAAACGCGCTCGCGCCCCCGATGTAGCGGTGCTAACGCACCTTTTGGGCCAAGCAAAAGGTCCTGCGAATCGGATACCCGAAGCGACCTCGATTCGAACCCTTGAACTTAGACCTGCAAAATATAAAGGTTCGCGGCCCAGTCCGAAAAACCTGGGCAGACATGCAACGCGGCTTTCGGCCACGGCTTGCCGTCTTTGGTTTGCGCCTCTATCCGGCGAGGACGTCGGTGCCGGAGTGCTCGATGGTGAGCTTGAGCCCGTCGCGTAGCGCGACCTGCGGCTTCCACCCGAGCAGCTCCCCGGCGAGCGTGATGTCCGGCCGGCGCTGCTTGGGGTCGTCGGTGGGCAGCGCGTCGAAGACGATCTCCGCGGAGGTGTCCGTCACCTCCAGCACCACTTCGGCGAGCTCGAGCAGCGTGAACTCATCCGGGTTGCCGATGTTCACAGGTTCGTGATAGCCGGACTCCGCAAGCGCGATCAACCCCCGGATCAGATCGCTCACGTAACAGAACGAGCGGGTCTGCGACCCATCCCCGAACACTGTCAACGGGCGGTCCTGTAGCGCCTGGCGCAAGAACGTCGGGATCGCCCGCCCGTCGCGTGGGCGCATCCGCGCCCCGTACGTGTTGAAGATGCGCACGATCGCCGTATCCACCCCCTGCTGGCGGCGATAGGCCATCGTCAAAGCCTCCGCGTAACGCTTGGCCTCGTCATACACCCCACGCGGGCCGATCGGGTTGACATGCCCCCAATAGCTCTCAGACTGCGGGTGCTGCTGCGGGTCACCGTAAACCTCGCTGGTGGACGCCAAAAGGAAGCGCGCGCGCTTGGCCTTCGCCAACCCCAGCGTGTGATGCGTCCCGTAAGAGCCGACCTTCAACGTGTGCAACGGCAGGCGCAAGTAGTCGATCGGCGACGCCGGCGAAGCGAGGTGATACACGAAATCAACCGGCTCATCCACGAAATACGGCTCGATGATGTCGCAGTGCAAAAACTTGAACTGCTCCGAGTCGCGGATGTGCGTGATGTTCTGAAGCGAGCCCGTCTCCAAGTTATCGATGCAGATAACCCGGTGACCCCGCGCGAGCAGCTCATCACACAGATGTGACCCCAAGAATCCCGCCCCACCAGTCACAAGGCACGTAGGCATACGCCGCAGAATAGCTCCGCTGGGAAACCCACGCCCAGCGGCCAGCAGACCTCGCCGCGCCCGCCACCCGCCTGGCCTGACCGGGGCCGGCGCTCGCTGAAGGCCACGATGGCGCCTGACAGGTCCTATCATCTGGCGCTTATGAGCGCCGCCGAATCACCACAAGAGGAGCCGGAGCACCGCACGATCGCGCCGATCGTCGGCCCCGATGACCCCCGTCGCTTCACCGACTCGGGGATCGAGATCGAGCAGCTGTACAGCGAGCAGGACCTGCCTGATCCGCTGCGGCTCGGGGAGCCGGGCGAGTTCCCGTACGCCCGCGGCGTGCACCGCGAGATGTACCGCAAACAGACGTGGACGATGCGCCAGTACGCGGGGTATGCCTCCGCGAAGGAGTCAAACGAGCGCTACCGCTACCTGCTGTCCAAGGGTTCGACGGGACTGTCGATGGCGTTCGACCTGCCGACACAGCTGGGACTTGACTCCGACGACGAGCGCTGCTTGGGCGAGGTGGGCCGCACGGGCGTCGCGATCGACACGATCGACGACATGCGCACCGCCTTCGACGGCATCCCGCTGGACCAGGTTTCGACCTCGATGACGATCAACGCGCCCGCCGCCTGCCTGCTGGCGCTGTATGAGCTCGTCGGCGAGGAGCAGGGCGTGCCGGCTCAGAAGCTGCGCGGCACCACCCAGAACGACGTCCTGAAGGAGTACATAGCCCGCGGCAACTACATCTATCCGCCTGAGCCGACGATGCGGCTGACCACCGATCTGTTCCAGTACTGCAGCGAACGCATCCCCAAGTGGAACACGATCTCGATCTCCGGGTACCACTTCCGCGAGAAGGGCTGCTCGGCGGTGCAGGAGGTCGCCTTCACGCTCTCCTCCGGGATCGCCTACGTGCAGGCGGCGATCGACAAGGGCCTGGATGTCGATGAGTTCGCCCCGCGGCTGGCGTTCTTCTTCAACGGCCACAACAACGTCTTCCAGGAGGTCGCGAAGTTCCGCGCCGCGCGACGGATGTGGGCGCAGATCATGCGCGAGCGCTTCGCAGCGAAGAAGGACAAGTCGATGATGCTGCGCTTCCATACCCAGACCGGCGGCGTCACGCTCACCGCCCAGCAGCCGGAGAACAACATCGTTCGCGTCGCCTTGCAGGGCTTCGCCGCTGTCTGCGGAGGCACGCAGTCGCTGCACACCAACGGCTTTGACGAGGCGCTGGCGCTGCCCACCGAGCGTGCCGCCAAGATCGCGTTGCGCACTCAGCAGATACTCGCGCACGAGTCCGGGGCAGCCGACACAGTCGACCCATTCGCGGGCTCCTATTTCGTGGAGGCACTCACCGATGAGATCGAACGGCGCGCGAACGAGCTGATCGCGAAGGTCGACGAGCTCGGCGGATCGGTCAGGGCGATCCGCTTCATAACGGGGGAGATCGACGAGTCCGCCTGGGGCTACCAGGAGCGCTACCGCATCGGCCAAGACATCGTCGTGGGCGTCAACAAGTACCAGGAGGACGACATCGAGGTGCCGGACCTCCTGCGCGTGGACCCCGAGTCAGAGCGCGAACAGGTGGCGCGCCTGAAGCAGTTCAAGGCCGCCCGCGATCAGGCGCTCGTGGAGCGTCGCCTGGAGCAGCTGCGCGAGACTGCGCGCGGCTCGGAGAACCTGCTGCCGGTCATCCGCCAGGCGCTCAAGGACCGCTGCTCCCTGGGCGAGGTGTGCGCGGCTATGCGCGACGTCTTCGGCCGCTACACGCCGGACTTCTAGCACCACTCGCGCTCGTCTGAAACAGTCCTGGCGCCGCACAACCAATAGGATCTGCGCCCGTGATCGCAGCAGCCGCCCTATATGACGTCGTCTTGGCCGTGCACATCATGGCCGTGGTGTTCGCGTTCGGCGCGACGCTCGCCTACCCGGTGCTGCTGAGCGTCATCGGCAAAGCTGACTCACGCGCGCTGCCGGCGCTCTACCGAGCGCTTCACGCAATCTCCATCAGGGTGATCATGCCCGGGCTGGCCGTGGTCGTGATCTGCGGCATCTATCTCGCGTCCGAGCACAAACTGTGGAGCGAATTCTTCGTCCAGTGGGGCCTGGGCGCGGCCATCGTGATCGGCGCTGTGGAGGGTATGTTCCTCAGCCCGAGCGAGAAGCGACTGGTGCAGGTCGCAGACAGGGACCTGGCCGCCTCCGGGGAAGGGCCGTTTCAGGCGAGCGGCGAGCACGATGCGCTGGTGAAGCGGATCGGCGCGATCGGCGCCACCATGGATCTGATCGTGCTCCTCACGATCCTGTTCATGGCGATCAAGCCGTAGCAAGGGCACGCCGCGGGCGAGCGCCCGCGGTACCCTGAAGCGCATGAGTCGAGACCGGGAAAGACTGCAGTGAGCACGATCGCCTACCGAGTCGCGGTCGTCGGCGCAACGGGACAGGTCGGCTCGCTGATGCTGCGCCTGCTGCGCGAGCGGCAGTTCCCCGCGAAGGAGATCGTGCCCTTCGCCTCTGAGCGCTCGGCGGGCAGGGAGATCGACGGGGTGGGCGTCGTGCAGCCGCTCACCGAGGACACCATCCAGGGATTCGACCTGGCGCTGTTCTCAGCCGGCGGCTCGGCCTCCGGCGAATGGGCCCCCCGCTTCGCACGGGCGGGCGCAATCGTCGTCGATAACTCCTCGCGTTGGAGGATGCTGGAGGACGTGCCGCTGGTGGTCAGCGAGGTCAACCCGCACGCCCTGGCGGCGCACCAGGGGATCATCGCCAACCCCAACTGCTCGACGATGCAGATGGTCGTCGCGCTCAAGCCGATCCACGCTGCCGCGGGCATCGAGCGGCTCGTGATCTCCACCTACCAGGCGGTTTCCGGCACCGGCAAGCGCGCCGTCGACGAGCTGCTGGCGCAATCGCACGCGCTGCTGCACGAACGGGAGATCGACCCGCCCAGCGCGTATGCGCATCAGATCGCGTTCAACGCCCTGCCGCACGCCGGCAGCTTCCCTCCCGGCGACGACCACACCGACGAGGAGCGCAAGCTGATGGACGAGACACGCAAGATCCTTGAAGACCCCGAGATCCGGGTCAGCGCCACATGCGTGCGGGTCCCCGTGATCAACGGTCACTCCGAGGCGGTGAACGTACAGACGCGAGAGCCGCTGAGCGCCGAGCGCGCACGCGAGCTGCTGCGCGAAGCTCCCGGCGTGCACGTGATCGACGAGCCGGCCACCGCGCGCTACCCGCTCGCGATCGAGGCCGACGGCCGCGACGAGGTCTTCGTCGGACGGATTCGCCAGGATCCGGGCCTCGAGCGGGCCCTGGACATGTGGATCGTGGCCGACAACCTGCGCAAGGGGGCGGCGACGAACGCCGTGCAAATCGCGGAGCTGCTGCACCAGCGGGGCATGCTCGCCGACGAGCAAGCCCACTCGTTGGCGTAGGGCGCGCACGCAACCACGGCGGCTGAAGGAGTCGAGCCGCTTCGCGCGAACTCGTCAACGATGCTCTCGACAGAGGTAAAGCGCACGCTGGTGAAGTCCCCGCCCGAGCTGTGGGCTGAGCTCAGCGACCCCGCGCGGCTCGAACACCACCTCGGCGAGCTCGGCCAGATCCGGATCACCTCCACTGAGCCCGAGAAGCTCATCGAGTGGGAGGCCGACGTTGCCAGCGGCAAGGTGCAGATGAAGCCATCGGGCTGGGGCACGCAGGTGCTCTTGAGCGTCACTCGCGCGCTGCCATCGGACGAGCCCGAGCCAGAGACCATCAAGCTGGGGGTAGAGTCCGAGCAAGAGGCTGAGCAGTCCACCGTGCCTGAGGTCGAGCGCGAGGTCTCAGCCCAGCCAGAGACGCCCGAGGCCGGGGAGCATGAAGTCCCCGCAGATGAGTGTTGCGAGCAGCCCGATCAAACCGAGGCCTCGCCGGCGGGTGAAGAGGAGGCAGTGGCTGATGAGCGCTCCGGGCCGCTGTCGCAGGACATCCAGGCGCAACCCGAGCCAGAGCCGGAGGCGCCGCAGCCCCAGTCGATCCCAGAGACGCCTGCGACACAGCCGCGCCTTGGCTTTTTCGCTCGCCTTTTCCGCCGCCGCGGCGGGCAGTCGCCGCCCGAGCCGCCCGCAGATGACGCTGGTGGCGCGGCACAGCCTTTCGCACTCGAGTCAGAGCCCGCCGCCAGCGAGCCCCCCGCCGCGGTCGATCTGGAACCGCCGACCGCAGCGGCCGAGCTGGAGCGTGAGCTCGCCGCTGTCGACGAGCCGGTAGCAGCCGCAGAGCACGAGCCCGCGAGCGACGAGTCGTATGCCGGCGAAGAAGGGGAGCCCACCCTCGCCGGGGCGCAGCCCACGACCCAGCAGGAGCCCGCCCCAGACGCCGCGGCGGACCTGGCGGCCCTCGAAGCGCAGATGGCCGAGCAGGACGGCCAGTTGCTCACAGCCATGCTGGACCGTCTCGGGGCGGCGCACCACCGCCCCTTTTCGCGCGGCTAGGCCACACAGCGGCGTGGGTGCGCTCGTCGTGAGATCCCTGCCGCCGGGGCGGGGCGGATAACATCCCGCGCCGCATGCGCCAGAGGGCACCAGAGACATATGAGGAGAAGCTCGCGCAGCTGACAGAGCTGCGCGAGGCCGCCCAGCACTCCGCGCCAGAGGCGGAGCAAAAGCAGCACGCCCGCGGCAAGTACACCGCGCGCGAGCGAGTCGAAAAGCTGCTCGATCCGGGCTCCTTCCAGGAGCTAGACACGTTCGTGCGCCACCGCACGTACGAGTTCGACATGCAGAAAAACCGGCCGTGGGGCGACGCTGTCGTCACGGGGCACGGAACGATCGACGGGCGCACCGTGTGCGTCTTCAGCCAGGACTTCACGGTGTTCGGCGGCTCGCTCGGCGAGGTGATGGGCGAGAAGATGTGCAAGATCATGGATCTCGCCGCCAAGATCGGGTGTCCCGTGATCGGCATCAACGACTCCGGCGGCGCCCGCATCCAGGAGGGCGTCGTCTCACTCGGCTCCTACGGCGACGTCTTTCTGCGCAATGTCCGCTGCTCGGGCGTGATCCCCCAGATCTCGCTCGTGATGGGCCCCTGCGCCGGCGGCGCAGTGTATTCCCCTGCGATCACCGACTTCGTCTTCATGGTGCGCGAGACCTCGCACATGTTCATCACCGGTCCCGACGTGATCAAGACCGTCACCGGCGAGGAAGTGGAGTTCGAGGAGCTCGGTGGAGCGATGTCGCACAACACCAAGTCGGGTGTGGCGCACTTCGCCTCCGAGGACGAGGACGCGTGTCTGGAGGACTGTCGCTATCTGCTCTCCTTCTTGCCGTCCAACAATCTGCAGACGGCGCCCCGCGTGACGCCCACCGACGACCCGCAGCGGATGGACCCCGAGCTCGACCACGTCGTGCCGGACAACCCCAACAAGCCGTACGACATGCGCGATGTCGTCAAGCTCATCGTTGACGACAGCGAGTTCTTGGAGGTGCACGAGCACCACGCCAAGAACATCATCTGCGGCTTCGCGCGGCTGGACGGCCACGCCGTCGGGATCGTCGGCAACCAGCCCAACCAGCTCGCCGGGGTGCTTGACATCGACGCCTCCGCCAAGGGCGCCCGCTTCGTACGCACCTGTGACGCCTTCAACATCCCGCTCGTCACCTTCTGCGACGTCCCCGGCTTTCTGCCGGGCACCGCGCAGGAGTGGGGCGGCATCATCCGCCACGGGGCGAAGCTGCTGTATGCATTCGCGGAGGCGACCGTGCCGAAGATCACGATCATCACCCGCAAGGCTTACGGCGGCGCCTATGACGTCATGAGCTCAAAGCACCTGGGCGCGGACTTCAACTTCGCCTGGCCGACGGCCGAGGTGGCGGTGATGGGCCCAGAGGGCGCGGTCAACATCATCTACCGCCGTGACATCGCCTCGAGTCCCACACCGGATGAGCGCCGCCAGAAGCTGATGGACGACTACAAGGCGCGCTTCGCCAACCCCTACACGGCCGCCGAGCGAGGGTACATCGACGATGTGATCATCCCTCACGAGACCCGCCCGCGGCTGATCATGGCGCTCGACACGCTGCACACCAAGCGCGAGCCGGGCCCCAAGCGCAAGCACGGCAACATCCCGCTGTAGCGGCTATGCCCAACCGCCGCCCCACGCTGGAGCTGGTCGTCCCGTCGGCGTCGCCGGCTGAAGCCGCCGCGATCGTGGCGGCCCTGGAGCGCTTCATGCGCGAGACGGCGCCCGCGCCTGCGCCGAGGCCGAAGGGCATCGAGCCCTGGCTGCGCGCGGCCATGCTCGAAGGCATCAGCAGCCGTGACTTGACCGGCAACAGCTGGGGCGAGCAGCCGCTTTGGGCCAGCTCCTCCTAAGGCCTTTCCTGCGTGGCGTCTTGCGGAGCTCGCGATTGCTCATACGGCGCTTTAGGATTGTCCTCTGGACAGCATCACCTGTCGCGCTGGATAAATACCTAAAAATCGCTAGGCTTTAGGGTGTTCGTTTGACGAGCGTAGCCACCGCACTTATCACGCCAGTACCAGGAGGCCTTTCCTAGATGGAGCCAGTGTCGATACCGGTAGAGCAGCGCACGCCGCGGGGCACACTCGAGGACCCGGAGATCCTGCAGAACGTCCCCGGGCACGTGATCCCGATCCTGCAGCGCGAGTACGACGACTTCAAGACCGAAGCGACAAAGTTCCTGGCGGGCGAGAAGGACGAAGTCGAGTTCGTCAAGTTCCGCCTCAAGCAGGGGGTCTACGGGCAGCGCCAGCCCGACGTGCAGATGATCCGCACCAAGCTGCCCTTCGGTGGTATCACGCCAGAGCAGATGGACAAGTTCGCCGATGTCGTCGAAAAGTACGCGCCGCTGAAGAAGGGCCACATCACCACCAGGCAGAACATCCAGATGCACCACATCCCGCTGCCCGACGCCGAGAAGGCGATCAGGGAGCTGGGCGAGACCGGCCTCTCAAGCCGCGAGGGCTGCGGCAACACGATGCGTAACGTCACCGGCGACCCGTGGGCCGGCGTCGCTGCCGACGAGTTGTTCGATCTGACCCCCTATGCCGCGGCCTACGTGCGCTACTTCGTGCGCCACCCCACCACGCAGGGAATGCCGCGCAAGGTCAAGACGTCGTTCGACGCCAGCCCCCGCGACCGGGCGATCTCCGGCATCCACGACGTCGCCTTCCGTGCGCGCATCAAGCAGATCGAGGGTCGCGGCGAGGTGCGCGGCGTGGAGATGCTGGTCGGCGGCGGCACCTCGATCATGCCGAGGGTCGCGCCGGTGCTCTACGACTTCCTGGAGCTCGACAACGGCGAATACCTGAAGGTGACAGAGGCCGTCATGAGGATCTTCGACCGCCAGGAGTGGCTGCGCGTCAACCGCGCGCGCGCCAGGATCAAGGTGTTCGTCGACAAGTACGGCATCGACGAGCTGCGCGCACAAGTCGAGGAGGAACTCAAGGGAGACTGGGTGGCGCAGCGCGACTTCTCGCTGGAGAAGCGGCTGCTGCTCGACGACGAGCATGCCAAAGCACCGGCGCCGCCGGCGACCGTCGCGTCGCCCAACGGCGATCTCTCCGAGTTCGAGCGCTTCCGCTCCGCGAACGTGCAGGCTCAGCGCCAGGAGGGCTTTGTCACGGTCGAGGTAAAGATCGTTCGCGGCGACCTCAGCCCAGAGCAGTTCCGTGGGCTGGCGGCCATCATGCGCCGCTACTCGGGCGGCTACGCCCGCACGACCGTGCAGCAGAACCTGGTGCTGCGCTGGGTGCGCGAGGAGGCCGCCTACGAGGTCTGGCGGGCGCTGTGTGACCTTGGCCTCGGTGACGCCGGCAGCCGTGAGATCGGCGATGTCGTCTCGTGCCCGGGCACCGACAGCTGCAAGCTCGGCATCACCAGCTCGATGGGCCTGAACGAGGCGATCGAAGAGCGCATCGAGCAGATGGACATCACCGACCCGCTGGCACGCAAGATCCACATCAAGATGAGCGGCTGCCCGAATGGCTGCGGCCAGCATCACCTGGGAGCGATTGGCTTCTACGGCGCCTCGATCAAGGTCGGCGAGCACACCATCCCCGCCTACATCCCCCACGTCGGCGGGGTCTGGGAAGGCGGCGAGGTGAAGTTCGGCAAGCGCCTGAAGCTGCGGCTGCCCGCCAAGCGCGTACCGGAGGCGGTGGAGCGCTGGGTGCGCCACTACGAAGCCAATCGCAACGACGGCGAGGAGTGGGGCCAGTTCGTCGAGCGCGTCGGCAACGAGGAGCTCGAAGGGCTCGTCAAGGAGCTCTCGATGCCGGTCGAGTTCAACCTCGAGACGATGAATATGTTCATTGACTGGAAGAAGGACGTGCCGTTCCAGGTGATCCGTGGCGAGGGCGAGTGCGCGGTCTGAGCGCAAGCGGGCAGCACGCCTCGCCCCCGGCGGAGGCGGCCGATCCCGCGCGCAGTCTCGCCCACACGCTGCGTGAGGCCACCGAGCGTCACGGCGAGCGGCTCGTGCTGCTGTGCTCCTTCCAGAAGGAGGAGTCGGTGCTGATCGACGAGCTTTTGCGTCTCGGCGGCGGCGCCACCGACGTGCGCATCGCAACAATCGACACCGGTGTGCTGTTCCAGGAGACGATGCAAACGTGGCGCGAATTCGAGCAGCGGTTTTCGATCAGCGTGGAGGTCTACGACGCGTCCAACGCCGAGGCTCCATGGACGGGCCCCGAGCACTGCTGCTCGGTCGCCAAGGTGGCGGCGCTGGAGGAGGCGCTGCGGGACGCCGGGGGCTGGATCACCGGCCTCAGGCGCGAGCAGAGCGCCACCCGCGCTGACGCCCAGCTGGTCGAACAAGACCGCGCGCGCGGCATCTACAAGTACAATCCGCTGGCGTACTGGACCGAGAAGGATCTGTGGCGGCGCATCCACGAGCGCGAGTTGCCGTATCACCCGCTGCACGACCAGGGCTACGCCTCAATCGGCTGCGCCACCTGCACCAATCCAGGCTCCGGCCGCGAAGGACGTTGGGCCGGCAGCGAGAAGACCGAGTGCGGAATCCATGTGGAGGCGCTCAACTGATGGGCAGGCTAAGCCAACCCACACGGGGACGGTCATGAGTGTCGTGGAGCGACCGCGGCTAAGTCACCTACAGGCGCTCGAGTCCGAGGCGATCCACATCATGCGCGAGGTCGCCGCGGAACTGGAGCGCCCCGTGCTGCTGTTCAGCGGCGGCAAGGACTCGATCGTGCTGCTGCGGCTCGCCGAGAAGGCGTTCCGCCCAGCTCCCTTCCCGTTCCCGTTGATGCACGTGGATACCGCCCACAACTTCCCGGAGGTGATCGAGTTCCGCGACAGGCGGGTAGCCGAGCTGAAAGAGCGGCTGATCGTGGCCTCTGTGCAAGACTCGATCGACGCCGGGCGCGTCGTAGAGGAGACGGGACCGCGGGCGTCGCGCAACCGCCTGCAAACCGTGACGCTGCTGGACGCGATCGCCGAGCACTCCTTCGACGCCGCCTTCGGCGGGGCCAGACGCGACGAGGAGCGCGCCCGCGCCAAGGAGCGGGTGTTCTCCTTCCGCGATGACTTCGGACAGTGGGACCCAAAGAACCAGCGGCCCGAGCTGTGGAACCTGTACAACGGGCGTGTCCGCAAGGGCGAGCATGTGCGGGTGTTCCCGCTTTCGAACTGGACCGAGCTGGACGTGTGGGAGTACATCGACTCAGAGCAGCTGGAGGTCCCCTCGATCTACTTCGCGCACGAGCGCGAGGTCTTCGAACGCGACGGCATGCTCTACGCCTGGCGTGAGGGGACCGAGCTGATCGATGGCGAGAGCGTGTTCAGCGAGACCGTCCGCTACAGGACCGTGGGCGACATGAGCTGCACCGGTGGGGTGCGCTCCGGCGCGGTGACGCTCGAGGAAGTCGTCAGCGAGATCGCAGCGACGAGGATCACCGAGCGGGGCGAGACGCGCGCCGATGACAGGGTTTCCGAGGCCGCGATGGAGGACCGCAAGAAGGCGGGCTACTTCTGATGCCACTGGACCTTCTGCGCCTCACGACCGCCGGCTCGGTCGACGACGGCAAGAGCACGCTGATCGGCAGGCTGCTCTACGACACCAAGCAGGTCTTCCAGGACCAGCTCGACCACGTCGCCGAGGCGTCCAGGCGACGTGGCGGCGAAGGAGTGCTCGACCTTGCGCTCTTGACCGACGGCCTGCGCGCCGAGCGCGAGCAGGGCATCACGATCGACGTGGCCTACCGTTATTTCGCTACCCCCAAGCGGCGCTTCATCATCGCCGACTGTCCCGGCCACCAGCAGTACACACGCAACATGGTCACCGGCGCCTCGACCGCCGATTTGAGCGTGATCCTGCTGGACGCCCGCAAGGGCGTGCTCGAGCAATCAAAGCGCCACGCCTTCATCAGCGCGCTGCTGGGCATACCCCACCTGGTGCTGGCGATCAACAAGATGGACCTAGTGGACTACTCGCGCGAGCGTTTCGAGGAGCTGGTCGCGGAATTCGACGGCTTCGTCGAGAAGCTGAACCCCGTCGCGAGCGTCAACTACCTCCCGATCTCCGCACTGCAGGGCGACAACGTCGTTGAGCGCAGCGAGCGGATGGACTGGTATGAGGGACCGATGCTGCTCGAGCTGCTGGAGGGGGTCGAGGTCGCCTACGACCACCCGTATGACACCCCGGCCCGCTTCCCCGTGCAGTGGGTGATCCGCCCCGCCAGCGCGAGCGGGAGTGACTACCGCGGCTACGCCGGCCAGCTGGCGAGCGGAGCGCTGCGCGTCGGCGAAGAAATAGTGGTGCTGCCCGGCGGACAGCAGACGCGCATCGCGGCTATCGACACCTACGACGGCGAATTCGACGAGGCGCTCGCGCCGATGTCGCTGACGCTGCGCCTGGAGGACGACCTGGACGTCTCGCGGGGAGAGATGATCTGCCGCCCAGACGCGACACCGACCGTGGCGCGCGAGTTCTACGCGGACATCTGCTGGCTCGCCGACCAGCCGCTGAAAGCGGGTGGTCGCTATGCGTTGAAGCACACCACCCGCACCGCCAGTACGGTCATCGACAAGATCAGCGACAAGATCGACGTGCACACGCTCGAGCGCTCGAGCGCGCAGGGAGAGCTGGAGCTCAACGACATCGGACGAGTGCGCCTGCGCACGAACACGCCACTGAGCATCGACCCTTACCGCCGCAACCGCCGTACGGGCAGCTTCATCCTGATCGACGAAGCGACCAACAGCACGGTCGGCGCCGGACTTATCGCGGTCTAGCCGACTACTGCGCCCCCTCCGCCACTGTCCGCGGCACATGCGGGATACGCAGCGCCCGCGCCACCGGCCGCGGCAGCCACCAGTTCCAGCTGCCCAGCAACGACACGAGCGCCGGCAGCAGCAGCGCGCGGATTATGGTTGCGTCGAGCAGGATGCCGAAGCCGAGCCCGGTGGCCAGAACCTTGATTTCGGTGCTCGGCGCGGAGGCCAGCGAGGCGAACGCCAGGAACAGGATCAGCGCGGCGCTCGTGACCAGCCGGCCTGTACGGCCGAGCCCCTCGACCACGGCGCCGTCGGTGCTGGCGGTGCGGTCGTACTCCTCGCGCACGCGGGCGAGGATGAAGACCTCGTAGTCCATGGACAGGCCGAACAGGAACGCGAACACCATCAGCGGGATCCAGAAAGCGATCGCCCCCGTCGCCGGGATGCCGAACACGGCGTTCGAGCCGTGCCCTTCCTGCCAGAACCACGTCATCAGGCCGAAGGCCGCGCCCATCGAGATCAGGTTCAGCAGCACCGCCTTGACCGCCAGCACTAGCGAACGGAAGGCGCGCGTGAGCAGCGCAATCGTGAGCAGCGCGACGATCGCGAACATCAGCGGAAAGTTTCCGAACACCGCGTGCTGATAGTCGAGCTCGATGGCGCCCTCGCCGGCCACCCCGATCGCGCCCGGCTCGCCCTTGAGGGCGCCGCGTGCGGCACGCACCGGCGCAAGCGTGGTCGAGTTGTCGGTCTGGACGGCCGGGATCGCGAGCAGCACGGTCGTGCCGTCGCGGATTGAGTCGCCAGCGCGCGAGGCGGCGACGTCGATGACCCCTGGGACCGCGGCCAAGCGTTCGCGCACCACTTGCACTTCGTCTGAGTGGGCGAGCACTTCCATCGGCGTCAGCACACCGCTTGACACGCCGCCGGCGAGCAACCGGTCGTACGCTTCGCGCGCGGTCCCGTTCTTAGCCAGAGCGCTCGCGCTCGTCTGCCCCGTCGTGAGGCTGAACAGCGGCACGATCAGTAGCGCCAGCGCCACCACCGCGACCCCGGCCGCCACGCCGCGACGGCGTACGATCGCCCGCGTCCAGGCGGTCCAACCGCGGCTGGCCTGGGCCTCGTGGCGCAGCTTTGGCCAGTCCACTCGCGGGCCGATGCCGCCCAGCATCGCCGGCAACAGCGTCAGCGCCACCGCGGTGGAGATGACGGGGATCAGCATGCCGCCATAGCCGACGCTGCGCAGCCCCGGCACCGGCAGTACAACCAGAGCCAATAGCCCGATCGCCACAGTCAGCCCCGACAGCAGCACGGCGCGCCCGGCGGTCGCCATCGCCGCCACCACCGCCTCGCTGTTCTCGCGACCGTGGTCGCGCTCCTCGCGCCAACGGGTGACGATCAGCAGCGAGTAGTCGATCGCCACGCCGAGGCCCACGAGCGAGACGAGGAATTGCACGACGAAGGAAACTTCGACGACATACGTCAGCGCCAGCACGAGAAGCAGCGTCGTCAGGATCGACACCGCCGCGATCAGGAGCGGCACGAGCGCCAGTAGCGAGGCGAACACGAACGCCAGGACGACCAGCGCGCCGGCGCCGCCGATCAGCGTCTCCACGAACACGCCGGGTCCTTTTTCGGAGCCGCTATTGGCGAGCTGAGCGAGACCGGTGAGCTGCACCTGCAAGCCGGGCAATGCCGAGGCGACGGCGCGCGTGACCCGCTGCGGGACCTTCGGCGCGCCGAACGTCTTCTCCACCGGCGTGAACACGATCGCGTACGTCGAGCGCCCGTCGCGCGTGAGGAAGCGCTGGTCGCCGGTCGCGCCGTAGTCGACGATGCGCACGCGTGGCACGCTGACGCGCGCGCGTGTGAACGCGGCGGCGATTTGCGTCCGCTCCGCGGCGATGGTGCGACCAGCCGGAGCCGTCACGACCACCACTGATGATGGGCTTTCGCCGCCGTTGCCGTAGGTGTGAGAGATCTGCTTGGCCGTCTCGTAGCCTGGCTGTCCGGGCAGCGCGAAATTGAACGAGAGCCGTTTTGAAACGCTGCCGGCGCCCATGCCGCCGACGACGAAGACGAGGACCCAGATAGCGATCACGATTCGTCGGTGGGCGAGCACCCAGCGCGCCAGGCGCGAGATCGTCCCGGTGGCTATCGGCGCGAGCCGGTTGGGCGTCGATTGGCTGTGGCTTGCGGACATCGGAGCCTCCTTGGGGTCCTTGCTCGTGGTCAGGCGGCCCCAACAGCGAGCAATGATTCCAAAACTGAATGGTTTATATCACGAATCATTTATGGCGGTATAGTTATTTTGCAGATGAAGAACGCACCCACGGCCTCTCTCGCCGGTGTAGACGATGCCGCGCCGGTTAACTCATCGGTCGTCTCGCCGGCCGCGTCCGCCGCTGTGAGCTCCCCCAGTCAGTCGGTCGGCTTCGTGCTGTCGAGCCTTGGTCACGCCGTCGCCCGCGAGTTTCATGCCACGCTCGCACCGCTGTGCCTAGAGCCACGCGACTTCGCCCTGCTGCGCGCGATCGCGCCAGCCGAGGGCGCCTCCCAGCAGGCTATCGGCGAGCGCCTGCAGATCCCCGCCAGCCGAATGGTCGCCCTCCTCGACGCACTGGAGCAGCGCGGCCTGATCGAGCGGCGAGCAAACCCCGCCGACCGCCGCGCCCGCGCGCTCTATTTGACAGAGCAGGGCCGTGAGCTGCTGGCCGCCGCGTTCAGGCTCGCCAGCCAGCTGGAGAATCATCTGTGCGCGCAGCTCGAGGAATCCGAGCGGGTGCGCCTGCTCGACGCGCTTCAGCGCGTAGGCGCACAGCTCGGACTGGCGCCCGGCACGCATTCCGCCCACCGTGACGTGTAGGGCTCGGGCGTCGCGCCGGCGGCCGGCGCGCCCGGGCTTGGCCGCGAATCGGCTTGCCCACCCCGCTCGTCGGCCAGCGAGACCATCGGCGACGCCATTGACTAAGGTTCCCTGCCCATGTTCAAGAAGGTCCTTGTAGCCAACCGCGGCGAGATCGCCGTACGCATCTTCCGGGCGCTTGAGGAGATGGGCATCGCCTCTGTCGCGGTGTACTCCGAGCAGGACCGTGACGCGCTGCACGCAGGGCGCGCCGAAGAGGCCTACAACCTCGGCGACGGCCCCGCCGCGGAGAACTACCTGAACGTCGAGAAGATCATCGACGCGGCCAAGCGCTCGGGCGCGGAGGCGATCCATCCTGGCTACGGCTTCCTGGCTGAGAACGCCCCATTCGCGCAGGCGTGCGAGGACTCGGGGCTGGTCTTCATCGGGCCACCGCCGAGCGCGATCGAGGCGATGGGCTCGAAGACCAAGGCGCGGGAGCTGATGCAGGCCGCCGGCGTTCCGATCGTGCCGGGCACGACCGAGCCGGTGAAGACCGTCAAGGACGCGTTGAAGATCGCCAAGGGCGAGATCGGCTTCCCGGTTGCCGTCAAGGCCGCCGGTGGCGGCGGAGGCAAGGGCTTCAGGGTCGCCCTGGCCGAGGCGGACCTCGAGGGCGCGTTCGAGGGCGCCAGCCGCGAGGGCGAAAAGTTCTTCTCGGACCCGACCGTCTACCTGGAGCGCTACCTGCCTGACCCCCGTCACGTCGAGGTGCAGGTTCTCGCTGACCGCCACGGCAACGTGATCCATCTCGGCGAGCGCGACTGCTCGATCCAACGCCGCCACCAGAAGGTGATCGAGGAGTCCCCGGCGCCCGAGTGGATCGTCGACGAGGCGATGCGTGCGCGCATCGGCGAGATCGGCGTGGAGGCGGCGCGTGCCGTCGGCTATGTCGGCGCCGGCACGATCGAGGGCCTGTTGCAGGACGGCGAGTACTTCTTCCTGGAGATGAACACGCGCGTGCAGGTCGAGCACTGCGTGACCGAGATGACGACCGGCGTGGACATCGTCAAGGAGGGAATCCGCGCGGCCGCCGGCGAGCCGCTCTCCCACCGCCAACAGGACATCCATTTGCGCGGCCACGCGATCGAGTGCCGCATCAACGCCGAGGACGCCTCCAAGAATTTCGCGCCTGCCCCGGGCAAGATCGGCGCCTACTCCGAGCCCAAAGGCCCCGGCGTGAGGGTCGACTCCGGCGTGGGTGAGGGCGGCGAAGTATCGCCGATGTACGACCCGATGGTCGCGAAGCTGATCGTGTGGGACGCGGACCGAGCGCAGGCAACCAAGCGCATGCTGAGGGCGCTCGACGAATACGAGATCGAGGGCCTGAAGACACTGATCCCGTTCCACAAGGCGCTGCTCTCCACGGAGCAGTGGGCCAAAGGCGAGACCTGCCGGGGTCTGCTCGAGGACAAGGCGTGGCTGAAGACGCTCGCCTTCGAGACCCCACCCAAGGCGAGCGAGCAGGGCGAGGACGAGAAGGTCGAGCAGACATACACCGTGGAGGTCTCCGGTAAGCGCTTTGACGTCAGGGTGATCGGCCCGCCCACCGCCGCGTTCGCATCCTCCGCTCAAGGCGCGGCGATGAACGGCTCAGCTGCCGCGCCGCGCGCCAAGCGCTCGGAGCGCAAGTCCGCGGCCGGTGGCGGCCCCGACACGCTGGAGTCGCCGCTGCAGGGCAACATGTGGAAGGTCTTGGTCAAAGAGGGCGACGCCGTCAGCGAGGGTCAGCTGCTGTGCATCATCGAGGCCATGAAGATGGAGAACGAGATCACCGCACACAAGGCGGGGGTGATCACGGCGCTACCGATCTCCGAGGGATCGCCGATCGCCGCCGGCGCGCCGATCGCCACCATCAAGAGCGCCGAGGAATGAGCATGTCGAGTGTCGACTACGACGCCGTGGCCGCCGGCCTCAGCCAGGCAATCCCATTCAACGTGCATCTGGGCCTGGAGACGACTTCGGTGGCGCCCGACAGCGGCACGGTGCGCCTCCCTGACGACGAGAAGCTGTTCAACCACGTCGGCTCCCAGCACGCGGGCGGCCTGTTCTCCGCGGGGGAGGCCGCCTCGGGGGCGGCGTTCGTGGGGGCATTCCTGGACGTCATGGGCGAGATCACCCCGCTTGCGGAGTCTGCGCAGATCGCCTACAAGAAGCTCGCCAAGGGCGAGATCGCCGCCACCGCCCGCTTCGGCGAGGACGCCGAGGCGCTGAAGGTCAAGCTGAACGACGAGGGCCGCGTCCGCTTCCCGATCGAGGTGGAGATGACCGACGCCGAGGGGAACGTCGCCGCCGAGATGACGGTGAACTGGTACGTGCGCCGCAACGACGGCTAGTCACGCTCGCGCGCGCGAGCAGTCCGGCGCAGCTCCGGCCAAGATAATCCCGAGGCGCTGTTGTGCAGCGCCTGATCAGACGACTTGGAGCCGTAGAGGACGAGATCACCTACCAGATCGAGCGCGTGTTGCGATTCCTGCTTGATCTCTGAGGCAACACACCTAAATGCGAGCGAGGTTCTCGGCGTGAATCGTTCGCTGAGCCTTGCTGCGGCGCCCATCAGGCAACTCCGCGCTCGCGCCAAGCGCGCTCAGCGCTTCCAAATAGGCTAGATCCTCATCCAGCACCGACAGCGCCTGCTCTGAGCCGAGCACCGGCCCGTGACCGGACACGACGAACTGCGCCTGCGCCACCAGCGGGCGCAGGCGCTCCAAGGTGGCGGCGTAGGCCTCCGGCGAGCCGCCCTCGCCCAACACCGGGATCTCGACCTCGGACAGATAGTCCCCGCAGATGAGTATCTGCGCCCACGGCACGTGGATCGCCATACCGTCGGCGGTGTGGCCTTCGGCGGCGAGCAGGCCCACCTCGTGGGGCCCTATCTCGCACTGCCCGGGGACCGGCAGCGCCTGCACTGAGCCGAGCGTCAATGGGCGCGCTCGCTTGATGTAATGGGCCTCGTCGAAGGCGCGCAACTCGCGCTGCGCCTGCCCGGGCTCGGCGCGCAAACGCGCGGCGGTCGTCTCGGCGCAGCCGAGCGCCGCGCCGGGGAAGGCCAGGCGTCCCAGCAGGTGATCCCAGTCGGCGTGGGTGGCGAGCAGGCCGCTGAGCGAGAAACCCGACTGCTCGAGCAACGACGGCAGCGCCTCGAGCTCGTCCGGCAAGACCGGCGAGTCCACGACGAAGCACTCATCCCCGCCGCGGATGACCACGCAATTGGTCTGCCAGATGTTGCTCGAGAGCAGGATCACGTCGGGGTGCAGGGCGAGAACTCTCACCGCTCTGTGAACCCCGCGACGCTAGGAGCTTTCCAGCAGCTTGAGCACCTCGCGCAGGTTCGTGACCTCCGCGGTCGGCTTCTTCTGCGAGGATTCGAGGGTCTCTTTGTTGCGGTTGACCCAGATCACAGGCACCCGCTGCTTGATGCAGGGAGCCACGTCGTGGTAGTGGCTGGCGGCTACGTGAACCCAGCCTTTCTTGCCGCCAACGCGCCGCGCGCACTCGGTGAAATGAGCCAGGTCTGGCTTGTAGGAGCGGACCTGCTGCGCGGTCACGACCAGGTCGAAGTCCACGGACAGGTGCCGCCGGGTCTGGCCCAGCAGCTTGTCGTCGATGTTCGAGAGTAGCCCTAGCTTGTTTTTCTTGGCGAGCTTCTGCAGTTGCGCGTTGGTCTCCTTGAACGGCTGCCAGCGCTGCACCGAGTCCGGCAGGAAGCTCGAGCGGGACGGTTCTAGCGGCCACTCCAGACGCTTGGCGATCTCGATCGCGGTCCGTCTGAGCACCTCCGCGTACAGCTCGTAGGAACCGGCCTCCACCCCACGGGAGACCTCGTGGAACATCGGGATCAGCTCGGCACGGTCGATGGTAATCCCGTCGCGCGCAGCCTCCTTGGCGAACGCCTCGTAGATACCGGTCTCCCAGTCGATCAGGGTGCCGTAGACGTCGAAGGTGACGAAGTTGAGGTTCTTTGGCAGGGGCATCGGCGCCAATTATGCCCTGCGCGCCCCTCCCCGCGCTCTGCGACCCATTTAGGTTAGAGTCCCGGCCCGCATATGGATCTGCTGGAGTATCAAGGCAAGCAGCTGTTCGCCCGGCACGGACTGGAGGTCTCCGCCGGGGAGGCGGTCGAGACCGTCGAGGAGGCCGTCGCGGCGGCGAACCGCATCGGCTACCCCGTCGTCGTCAAGGCGCAGGTGTTGATCGGCGGTCGCGGCAAGGCGGGCGGGGTGAAGCTGGCCGACAACGAGGCGCAGGTTCGCGAGCACGCCACCAACATCCTCGGCATGGACATCCGCGGTCATGTGGTGCGAACGCTGTGGATCGAGCACGCCTCGGATATCGCCAGCGAGTACTACGCGTCGGTGCTGCTGGACCGCTCCGCGAAGCTGCCGCTGGTGATCTTCAGCGTCGAGGGGGGCGTCGAGATCGAGCAGGTCGCGGAGGAGAGCCCGGAGAAGCTGGTGCGCCAGCACGTCGATCCGCTCGAGGGCCTCTCGCGCGAGCAGGCGCTGCGGATCGCGGCCGACGGCGGCGCCGACGAGGACGTACGCGAGGGCGTCGCCGATGCGCTCCTCGGGCTCTACGAGGTGTGGAGCGCCGAGGACGCCACGCTGGCCGAGATCAACCCCTTGATCGTCACTCCCGAGCGCAAGGTCAAGGCGCTTGACGCGAAGGTCTCACTGGACGGCAACGCGCTCTACCGCCACGCCGAGAACCAGGACCTCTCCGACAAGGAGAACCAGGACCCGATCGAGCGGCGAGCCAGCGAACAGGGCCTGCAGTATGTCGCGCTGGACGGCGACATCGGCATCCTCGGCAACGGCGCCGGCCTGGTGATGAGCACGCTTGACGTGGTCGCGCAGGCGGGCGGCTCGCCGGCCAACTTCCTGGACGCCGGCGGCGGCTCCGACGCTGCCAAGATCAAGCAAGCGGTGGAGCTGATCCTCGCCAACGACAGGGTCAGGGCCGTGCTGTTCAACATCTTCGGCGGCATCACCCGCTGCGACGAGGTCGCCAACGGCCTCATCGCCGCCTTCGGCGAGATCAAACCGCGGGTTCCGTTTGTGGTGCGCCTGGACGGTACCAACGACGTTCAGGGACGCGAGCTGCTGCAGAACGCCGCGCTGGCTAACGTGCACGCGGCACGGACGATGAACGAGGCAGCCGAAAAGGTCGTGGCGCTCGCCGCCGAGCAGAGCAACAACGGAGGGCAGAGCTGATGTCGGTTCTCGTGGACGAGGGCACGCGTCTAGCCGTCGCGGGCATCACCGGCCGCGAGGGCTCCTTCCATACGCTCAACAACCGCCGCTACGGCACCAATGTCGTCGGGGGCGTGACACCAGGCAAGGGCGGCCAGGATGTCGAGGGGATCCCTGTCTTCGACAGCTGGGCGCAGGCGATGGAGGAGACGCAGCCGAACACCGCGATGATCTTCGTGCCTCCGCGCTTCGCGGCGGACTCGATCCTGGAGGCAGCCGCGGCCGGCGTCGAGCTGGTCATAGCGATCACCGAGGGGATCCCCGCCCACGACGAGCTTCGCGTCTATAACACGCTGAAGCGCGACTATCCCGCGACCCGACTCATCGGCCCCAACTGCCCCGGCATCCTCTCGCCCGGGAAGGCCAACGTGGGGATCATCCCCGCCTCCTTCTTCAGGGAGGGCAACGTCGGCGTCGTGTCGCGCTCGGGCACGCTCACCTACCAGATCGGCAACGAGATCGCCCAGGCCGGCTTCGGCTGCAGCTCGATCGTCGGCATCGGCGGAGACCCGGTGCCGGGATCGTCCTTCGTCGACATCATCGAGCTGTTCCAGGCGGACGACCAAACCGAGCTGATCGTGCTCTCCGGGGAGATCGGCGGTTCCGCCGAGGAGGAGGCCGCGGACTACATAGCCGAGCACGTGACAAAGCCCGTGCTCGCGTATATCGCCGGCTTCACCGCCCCGCCGGGCAAGCAGATGGGCCACGCGGGGGCGATCGTGTCGGGGTCAGCCGGAACCGCCGCCGCCAAGGCCCAGGCGCTCGAAGACAAGGGCGTCCGGGTCGGGCGCACACCCACCGAAGTCGCGCAGATCGCGGTACAGATCCTCGGCGCGACCGACAGCACAGCCGTTTGACGCGCTAACGGGCCTCGCCTGGCCGCGCCAGCGCAGCCGCCGCCAGGGCCGACATTGGTACGCGTGCCACGCGAGTAGCATTACTGGCTCATCCACGAAGAGGTACCCGTGAGCGACGAACCGATCAGCGACAACGAGCCGTCCCCCGGCCAGCCGCCGGCGCCCGGGCCTGAGGAGCCGCACGCCGGCGAACAGCCCGCCAACGGCAATGAGGTGTCCAGCACACTCGCGGCGCTGGAGCAGAAGCTGCGCGATCTCGAGCACGAGCTGAGCGCGATGGACAGCGTCGTCGTCGCCCGTTCAGATGACGCACCGAGCGTCTACGAGCCAGGCGCCGAGGAGCCGCCGGCACAGACGTCCATACCGCCCGAAAGCCAGGCGCCAGCAGGCGCCGCGCACCTGATCGACGAATCGCTGCTCGGCCAGGCCGAGCCAGCCCAGCCGACACCGCCCCCGCAGGCCGAGCATCCCGCCGCCGGGCAGGGAGCAGAGCAGCAGGCCGCGGCCGCCGAGCTGCTGCGCTTCCACGGCCACCTACAGCGCCTCACCCAGGCGCTCTGCGACGAGTACGACAAGCTGCTTGGGCGTCTTGGCCTGGGCGCCGAGGCGACCCCGCCGCCGCACAAGCCCGCCGCACGGGGCGAGCACGAGCAGACGGAGGACGAGGAGCTTTTCACCGGCCATGTCGAGCTCGGCGTCGGGCCTTTCTTTGAAATCGCTGCCCTCAGCGCCTTCGAGCGCGACCTCGCCCAGTTGTCGAACGTGACCGCCACAGCCGTGCGCCGCTTCGAGGCGAGCCACGCCGTGATCGACCTCGAGCTCACTGCTCCGACCGCGCTCGTGAGCGAGCTGAAGACCATTGTCGGCGGGCAGCTGCGCGTGCGCCAGATCGCCGGCAACCGCCTCGCGCTCACGTTCGACGAAGCCTGAGCGCCCCAGCGCTCACCGCCGCTCGATCTGACAGTCCCCGCGAGCCCGCACCGCGTAAGCTTCCGCGCCATGGCAAGTTCCATGATCTCCTTCGCCCGCGGGGCGCCCTCACTCGACATCATCGACGTCGACGGCTTGAGCGCCGCGGCGGCACGCGCGTTCGCGAGCGACCCGGCCGGCACAACCGCCTACGGCACCTCGGTCGGCTACCCCCGCCTGCGCGCCTGGATAGCCGACCAGCATGGCGTAGAGCCCGAGCGCGTGCTCGTCACCAACGGCTCGATGCAGGCCGACGCGTTCCTGTTCGAGCAGCTCGTGCATGCCGGCGACGAGGTGGTGGTGGAGCGGCCGACCTACGACCGCACGCTGCTGTCGCTGCGCGCGCGCGGAGCGCGCGTGCACGCGGTCTCGCTGGCCGACGACGGGATCGACACCGACGCGCTTGCCGAGCTGCTCGGCGCCGCCAGCCCGATCCGGCCGAAGCTCGCTCACATCATCCCCAACTTCCAGAACCCCGCCGGCTACACGCTGTCGCTGGCCAAGCGCCGCTCGCTGTTGGAGCTCGCCGCCGAGCACGACTTCGTCGTGTTCGAGGACGACCCGTACGTGGCGCTCCGCTTCAGCGGCGAGCCGCTGCCGACAATGCTCTCGCTCGACCCCGAGCGGGTGGTGTACGCGTCGTCGTTCTCAAAGACGGTGTGCCCGGGGATCCGCGTCGGCTACCTCGTCGGGCCGGTCGAGCTGATCCAGCAGATCGCGCAGCTGGCGACGAACACCTACATCTCGCCCAGCATGGTCTCGCAGGCGATCGTGTATGAGTTCTGCGCCTCCGGCGCGGTCGAGCGGTCGGTCGAGACGGTCCGTGCGGCCCTCTCCGAACGCGCCTCGCGGCTTGCGAGCGCGTTGCGCCGCGAGCTTCCCGAGGCCGAGTTCACGCCACCCGAAGGCGGCTATTTCATGTGGGTCACGCTGCCCGAGGGGACCGACGCCAGCAGGCTCCTCAGCGCCGCCGACGAGCGCGGCGTGACGTTCGTCAAGGGCAGCGACTTTCTCTTGGAGGGCGGCGAGAACACGCTGCGCATGGCCTATTCCGGCGTGACTCCCGAGCAGATCGACGAGGGCGTCATGAGGCTCGCGGCGGCCTACCGCGCGCTGTAGCTAACGGCCGTAGCGCTGGCCGAGCACCAGCTGCTCAGGCAGCGCCGTGCGACTCGGCGGAGAGGGGTCGGCGAGCACCGAGACGGTCTCGGCGACCGATGGCGTCAGCACGCAGCGACGGCCATCCGCGCCCTGCAGCACGACCTGCTCGGCGTCGCGCTCTGCCAGCGTGCCCTCCAGCCCAGGCTCGAGGCCCGCGTTCTTGAGGTAACGCAGGACGTCCTCGGCCTCGTTCTCGAAGCGCAGCACGCGCACGCTCGCGCCGACCTCCACGTCGGCCAGCGGCACCCCCGCCAAGCGCGCGCCGGCGAGAATCGGGTGCCCGTGGGGGCACGTCTTGGCCTCCCCGATCGCAGCCAGCATGCGCTGCTCGAGCACCGGCGACATCGCGTGCTCGAGCCGCTCGGCCTCCTCGTGGACCTCATCCCACGGGATCCCCAGCACATCGGTGAGGAAACGCTCGATCAGCCGGTGGCGACGCACGATGCCCTCCGCCTCCTGCGCCCCCGAGTCGGTGAACGCGATCGCCTTGTCCTCGCCACGCTTGATGTAGCCGTGGCGCTCGAGCCGGCCGACCATTTCGTGCACCGTCGGCGGCGAGAGCTGCATCGCCCGCGCGACGTTCGCCGCGGTCATCGGCAGGCCCGCCTCCTGCAGCCAGAAGATGATCTGCAGGTACTCCTCCTCGGCTGCGGTCACGCTCTCGGCACTCATCAGAGTGCTGATGCTAGAGCAACGGCCCTCACGCAGATAGCTGCGCGAACGTGCACTCCAGTGGATCCTTGTCCTCGCGCCAGCGCAACAGCCGCGCGCCGTGGCGGATACGCCCGGCGCTGACATGGTCGAATTCGATCTCGACCACCAGCTCGGGGCGCAGCGTGACCCACTCGAGCTCACGGCCCGCGCTCCAGCGGCTCGGCTCGCCCGCGCCGCGTTCACCGGTCTCATACGGGGCCAGCGCGCCCACCAGGCGACGCTTCTCCTTCGCGCTCAGGCCCGAGCAGTGCCCAACGACGCGCAACCGCCCCTCGTCATAGAGGCCGAGTATCAGCGCCCCGACCGTGTCCTGCTCCTTGCCTGGACGCCAGCCGACGACGACAGCGTCGACGGTACGAACCCGCTTGACCTTGAACATGCCCTTGCGCTCGCCCGGGCGGTAAGGGGCACCGACTTCCTTGGCGATCGCCCCCTCGGCGCTCTCAAGCCAGCGCCGCGCCTGCGCCGGATCGTTCGAGCTCGCCATCATCTCCACCGGCGTCCCGCCAAACCCCTCGCCGGCGAGCAGCTGCTCCAGGGACCGGCGCCGTTCGCAGAAAGGGAGCTCGAGCAGCACGGTGTCCCGGTGCGCGAGCAGGTCAAACGCGACGTAGCGGGCGGGCGTCTGGCGCGAGAGCAGCTCGATGCGCGATGCTGCAGGGTGGATGCGCTGCCCAAGCGCATCGAAGTCCTCGCGGCCGTCTTCGCCGCGGACCACGATCTCACCGTCGAGCACATAGCGACCGGCTGGCAGTAGGAGCTCGGGGAAGTAGCGCTGAAGCGGCTTGCCGTTGCGCGACTGCAGGAAGACCTCCGTGCCGTCAACGAACGCGACGCAGCGAAAGCCGTCGAGCTTCACCTCATAGGCGATGTCCTGTCCTTCGGGCAACGCCCTGCGCGTGAGGGCCAGCTGCGGTGCCAGCGGCGGCGAGAGCGGCAAAGTCACTGTGCTCGCTCCCGAGACGCGCTGGTGCGCGAGCGGCTTGGCTGGACACGCTTGGGCTCACCCTTCTGCTTGCGAAAGTGAGGTGGCCAAGGCGCGTCGCCGAGGCCGTCACGTTCGTCGCGGGCGGCCAGCTCGAGCAGCGCGTCGAGCTGGCCCGGGCGCTCGTCGATCTCAGCACTCGGGTCCCCCACCGTGCGCAGCCGCTCGGGGACAGTGTCCAGCCGTAGCTCGCCCGGGTCGACGTCGGCCACCTCATCCCAGCGCAGCGGGCAGGACACGCGCGCGTCGCTGACCGCCCGGACCGAATAGGCCGAGGCCACGGTGCGGTCGCGGGCGTTCTGGTTGTAGTCGACGAACACTCCCTCGCGCTCCTCCTTCCACCAGCGGCTCGTCGCCCTGCCCGGCATGCGCCGTTCCATCTCGCGCGCCAACGCAAGCGCCGCGCGGCGCACCTCGTGAAAGTCCCGCGTCGGCTCGATACGGACCAGCACGTGGATGCCACGCGAACCAGATGTCTTGGGGAAGCCGCTCAGGCCGTACTCCTCGAGCGCCTCGCGGACGCCCAGCGCCACGTCCCGCACGTGCGCGAACGGGACTCCATCAACCGGATCGAGGTCGATCCTCAGCTCATCCGGATGATCGAGGTCTGCGCGGCGCACGGCCCAGGGGTTCCAGTCGATCACGCCAAGGTTGACTCCCCACGCCAAATGCGCGGCGTCGTTGACGACGAGCTCCCGCGCGTGGCGCCCGCTGGGGAACGTGACCGTCGCGGTCTGCAGCCAGTCCGGCGCGCTTTCGGGAACCCGCTTTTGGAAGAACGGCTCGCCCTGCACGCCGTCTACCCAGCGCTTGAGCACGGTGGGGCGCTCTCTGAGGTGGCGTACCGCCGCCTGCTCGACCTCGATGTAGTAGTTGACGAGGTCCAGCTTGGTCAGAGCGCGCTCGGGAAAGAACACCTTGCCCGGGTTCGATACGCGCAGCTCGTGCCCGCATACCTCGAGCACCACGTGTTGCTGCTGGCGAGCCATCCTCTGGAAGGATGACTGACTGTGATCTCTAACCTCGTGCTGGTTGCGCCCGACGCCTTCAAGGGCAGTCTGCCCGCGTCGCGGGTGGCACGAGCGATCGCCCGTGGACTGCAGACTGACGGGCGGCTGCAGGCCGATCTCTGCCCTCTCGCAGACGGCGGGGAAGGCACCACCCAGGTGCTCGTTGATGCGCTGGGAGGAACGCTTGAGAGCGTCCAGGTGAGCGACCCGCTGGGCCGTCCACTGAAAGCTCGCTTCGGGTTGCTCGGCGACGGCGAGACCGCGGTCGTGGAGGTCGCGCAGGCGAGCGGGCTTGCGCTGCTGCGCGACTCTGAGCGCGACGCCGTCGCGGCCTCGTCGAAGGGCACCGGCCAGCTGGTGCTCGCCGCGGTGGCCGCGGGCGCACGCCGGGTGCTGCTGGCAGCCGGCGGCAGCGCCAGCACTGACGGGGGGACCGGCGCGATCGAGGCGATCGAGCGCGGCGGTGGCCTGCGAGGTGCCCAGCTTGAGGTTTTGTGCGACGTGCAAGCGCCGTTCGAGCAGGCCGCTACCCGCTACGCGCCGCAGAAGGGCGCCGACGCGGCGGCCGTGGCGCGCCTGCAGGCTCGCCTGACGCGCCTAGCCAGACGCCTGCCGCGGGATCCTCGCGGCAGGCCGATGGGCGGTGCCGCCGGCGGGCTCGCCGGCGGGCTGTGGGCGCACTACGACGCGCCCCTGAGGGCGGGGGCGGTGTATGTGCTGGACGTGCTGGAGTTTGACGCGCGTATGCGCCGCGCCCATGCGGTGATCGTCGGCGAGGGAGCGCTAGACCAGACCACGCTCGAGGGAAAGGTGGCTTTCGAGGCGGCCACCCGCGCACGCCAGGCCGGCGTGCCCGCCTACGCAGTCGTGGCCCACAACCTGCTTGAGCGCTTCGACGCGCGAATCCTCGACCTGCAGCTCATCCTCGAGGCGCGCACCGAGCGCTCGCTCGTGAACGCCGGCAAGAAGCTCGCGGCGAGGATCTAGCCCTGAGCTTCCCTCGAGGGCGCCAGCCGCTGCTCGAATGCGCGTACCAATCCGCCGGCACGCGGGTATGGTGAGAGAACCGTACGTCTCGGCGTACACGTTCTCTCAGCGACCGGTTGAGGCTTATGCCGCTGCTGGCGCGATCACCCCCGCATCGCCCACCGCTTTTGACAACGAGCCAGCGCACACAGAGACCGTAATGCCGCAAGAGCTCTCCGCATCATCGACCGTTCTAGGCTCGCGACACTGCGGCGCGCGTGAAGATCGATGAGCCAACCTGACTCAACGGCAAGCGCAGCGGCGGCACGCGCCTCGCGCGGGCGGGCACTGAGCTCACCGGGCGCCAAGCGCGCGGTTGTGATCGGGGCCGGGTCGTTCGGGACAGCGCTCGCGGTCCTACTGGCGCGCGGCGGCCTGCGCACCACGCTTCAGGCCCGCACCCCGGAGCAGGCGCAGAAGCTTGACTCAGAGCGCGAAAACAGCGTCTACCTGCCGGGCGTGGAGCTGCCCTCCCAGCTGCGCATAGAGCCAGTGAGAGCAGGCCTGGCACGGGCCGACTATGTGTTCCTGGCGATCCCCTCAAGCGGGATCGGCGAGGCGATCCGCCTGCTGCACGACGGGGGCCTCGCTTCGCGTGCAGCGATCGTGTCGCTGGCCAAGGGACTCGTCCCGCCCGAGGGCGTGCCCCCCACGGTCGCGTTGAGCGCGGCATTCGGTCCCCGTCGCGTCGCATGCATAGGTGGTCCCGCGCACGCCCAGGAGATGGTGCACTCCGGCGCGGGGCTCGTCGCCGCCTCCCGTGAGCCACAGCTCGCCCGTGCGCTGGCGCAGGTCTTCAAGCGCGCGGGCGTCGTCTGCGAGCAGTCGGAAGACCCGATCGGGGTGGAGCTGGCGGGTGCGGCCAAGAACGCCGCCGCGCTGGCGGCTGGCGCGACAGAAGCACAGGGCCTGAACGCCGCGGGCGCGGCGGCGGGCCACATCTTCGCGGAGGTCTGGTGCTACGCCGAGCGGCTCGGGGCAAAGCCGGAGTCGATGATCGGCCTCGCCGGAGCGGGGGATCTCGTGGCGACCGCGCTGGCGCCGGAAAGCCGCAACCGCCGCGCGGGGGAGCTGCTCGCGGCGGGCGTTGCCGGCCATGAGATCCCAGCCCGCATTGGTCAGGCCGTGGAGTCGCTGCAGTCGGTGCCGCTGCTGGCTAGCACGCTCGAGCGCGCCGGCGTGGAAGCACCGGTGACGAGCGCGCTCGGGCGCTTGATCTCCGGCGAGCTGCCGCTCGCCGACTGGGTCGCGTTGGTGCGCGCCGTCTCGCCGGCGCCCGGACGCTGGCGCCGGCCTCAGCCCGGCTTGTGGCGGCGCTTGTGGCGAGCCTTCTCCTCGGCCGAGCGCCGTGCCGGGCGGTGACGCGACGCTAGCCGTTTTCGCTCATCAGGCTCTTCAGCACCGCCTCATAGACCCCCGCGCCGTGGGCAGAGTCGGTCACGCGCACGTTTGGGTAACGAGCGCACAGCCCGCTGAGTGCCGGATCGCGTCGCACAGCGTTTGCGACCAGCCAGAAAGTCCCCACCTCGGCGGCACACGCGAGATCCTCAACCGAGTCTCCGATCGCGAAGCTCTGCTCCCGCTCACAGCCGCTCGCACGCATGTGGTAGGCGACCGCCCCGGCCTTCGAGACGCTCGCGGGCACGAGATGGTAGCCCCGCACCTGCGGCAGGGCGGCGAGCGCCTCAGAGCGTCTTGAGACCAGGCCGTTGTCCAGCAGTCGCAGATCCCCGTGACCGTTCTGCGTCAGCACGCCGTTGGCCTCGCTCGTGTCGAGCAGGCCGCGAAAGAGGTGGGACACCTCACGCTCGGTATGCCACGGGTCGTGATACTCAAGCCTGCCGCGGTAGCGCTCCAGCAGCAGCGTCGGGGCACCCGATTGCCGTATCTGCTCGGCGATGGTCCTCTCGCCGGGGCGCATCTGACCGGTCAGCCAGTGCTCCTCGCCTGCGATCACCATGCAGGACCCGGCCTCGAAGATGTAGGAGCTCTGCCCCAGCAGGCGAGCGTCCTCGGCGACCTGGGCACGACGACGCCCGGACATCAACACAACCTCTACCCCAGCCCTCAGGCACGCCTGGACCGCCCTGACCCCGTCGATCGAGATGTTCCCCTCGCCATCGTGCAGCAGCGATCCGCCTCGCCCCAGCAGCGTGCCGTCGAGGTCGAGAAACAGACTGCGCAGTGTGCGGGAACCCATCCGCTCTACTATCGCAAGCCATGACGAAGACCGCCTCGCAGCTACCCTGGAGCGACCTGCTGGAGACCGGCCGGCAGGACTCGCGCCTTGTGCGCGAGACGCGGGAAGCGCCGGGGAAAGCCAGGAAGGTTGACCCTCCGGCGGAGCTTCACCCCGAAGTCCTCGCGGCGCTTGAGCGCATCGGCATCACCAAGCTCTACTCGCATCAGGCCAAGGCGGTCTACTCAGCCTGGGAAGGCCCTACGATCGTGACGACAGGGACCGCGTCCGGCAAGTCGATGTGCTTCAACCTGCCGACCATCGACACGTTTTGCCGCGACCCACGCGCCCGCGCTATCTACATGTACCCGACGAAGGCGTTGGCGCAAGACCAGGCGCGCGCACTGGCGGGCTTCGGGCTGCCAAGGCAGGTGCGCCCCGCCATCTATGACGGCGATACGCCGCGGGAGTCGCGCGCGCAGATACGCAAGCGCGCCAACATAGTGCTGACCAACCCCGACATGCTGCACGTCGGGATCCTGCCCAATCATCCCGCGTGGGCCGAGCTCTTCGCCAACCTGGCGATCGTTGTCATCGACGAGGCGCACGTCTATCGCGGGGTGTTCGGCTCGCATGTCGCAAACGTGCTGCGGCGACTGCGGCGGATCGCGGCGGCGTACGGCACCGAACCACGCTTTCTGCTGACTTCGGCGACGATCGCCAACCCGATCGAGCTGGCCGAGCGCCTGACCGGGCTGGACAACGTGAGGCTGATCGACGAGGACGGCTCGCCCACCCCCGCCCGCCAGATCGCGATCTGGAATCCGCCGTTGACCGACGAGCGGCTCGGCACCCGCCGCCCGGCGCTCTCGGAGGCGGCGGAACTACTCTCCCGACTGGTGCGCGACGGCGCACGCACGATCTGCTTCATCAAGTCGCGCAAGGGCGTGGAGCTGCTCAGCCAGTGGGTCACCGCCGACCTGGCGGAGACAGACCGCGAGCTGGCCGGCCTAGTCGTCCCCTACCGGGGCGGCTACACGCCCCAGCAGCGTCGCGAGCTCGAGCGCCGCCTCACGCGCGGGGAGCTGCGCGCGGTCATCGCGACCGACGCGTTGGAGCTGGGCATCGACATCGGCGAGCTGGATGTCGCGATCGTGGTCAGCTTCCCTGGGACTGTCGCCTCGCTGCGCCAGATGTGGGGCAGGGCGGGCAGGCGCGGCCAGGGGCTGGCGATGTATGTGGCGGGTGACGACGCGCTGGACCAGTTCTTCTGCCGCCACCCCGACGACTTTCTGCAACGAGCGGTCGAGTCGGCGATCCTCGATCACGAAAGCCAGGACATCCACAGCTCGCACATGCTGTGCGCCGCGCACGAGGGACCGCTCTCGTCGGAGGACACCGAGTTTCTCGGTCCGCGCTGGGAAGCGTACGCGGAGCAGCTGGTCGGCGAAGGGCGCCTGCGCCGGCGGAGCAGCTCCAGCGCCGGCAGGTTCGGCGCCGGCAGCCCCGAGAGCTTCGTCCCGCGTAACCCGGGCGACTACCCCGCCACGCGCGTGTCCCTTCGCTCCGCATCGCCTGACAGCTTCGCGATCCTCGACGCACGCTCGGGCGAGCTGCTGGGCACCGCCGAGGCCGAGCGCGCCTACTCGACCGTGCACCCGGGCGCGATCTACCTACACCTGGGGCGCTCCTACGAGGTGCGCGAACTGGACATAGAGCACCAGCGAGCGCTGGTGTGCGAGTTCGACGGCGACTGGTACACCCAGCCCAAGCGAGAGACCGAGACGATGATCGAGCAGCTGCTGGACCAGCGCAAGCTGCTGGGCGTGACGCTGTCCTTCGGGCGCGTGAACGTGACCGACACTGTGTTGGCCTACCAGCGACGGTCCGCGGCTGACAACAAGCAGCTGGACATAGTCTCGCTCGATCTGCCACCAACCAGCTTCTCCACACAGGCGCTGTGGTTTGAGATGAGCACCGACTGGCTCACCGCGATGCTGCCGATGGACGTGCTGCTCGGGTCGCTGCACGCCACCGAGCACGCGCAGATAGCGGTGCTCCCGCTGATCGCGATGTGCGACCGCTGGGACATCGGTGGTCTGTCGACGAGCGTCCACCCACAGACCGGCGGACCGACGATCTTCATCTACGACGGGCACCCCGGCGGCGTGGGTATCACGCGCATCGCCTTCAGCCGCTTCCAAGAGCTGTGCACCGACGCCCTGCGCCTGATCACGGGCTGCCCCTGCAGCGGCGGCTGCCCGTCGTGCGTGCAGTCGCCCAAGTGCGGCAACCTGAACGAGCCGCTCTCAAAGACGGGCGCCGGCATGCTGCTGAAGAAGATGCTCTCCTAACGGGGGCCAGGGCCTGCGGGAAAGCACGTAGCGGCCAGCGGCGGTGCGCGGATGGCCGCGCGGCTGTCGCCCTCTAGCCTCAAGCTGATGGCCAAGCGGACGATCACGGCAGGCTGCGCTCCCGCATCGCCGGGCGCCTAGAGCGAGGGACGGGCGTGCAGCTCGGACAGGCGCCAGAGCAGGCCGGCTCGCCCCGCCCCTCGGCGTCCGGCGGCCTCAGCGAGCGCCAGGCGGCCGAGCGCCTGGCGCAGCGTGCGCAAACGCCGCGCGAGCACCCGAGCCGCTCCTACACGAGCATCGTCCGCGCGAACGTGCTGACTGTCTTTAACGCAATCCTCGCCGGCTTCGGCGCGGTCACGTTGGCGTTCGGTGACTGGCGCGACGCGCTGTTCTTGGGGATCATCGTCGCGAACTCAGGCATCGGGATCACCCAGGAGGTCCGCGCCAAGCGCGCCCTGGACAGGATCTCGCTGCTCATCAGCCCCAACGCCACGGTCGTGCGCGGCGGAGCGCCCAGGCCGCTGCCGGTGGGGGAGATCGTGCCGGGGGATCTCGTGCGGCTAGAGCCGGGCAACCAGGTGCTCGCGGACGGGCACCTGGTCGCCTGCAGCGAACTGCGGCTGGACGAGTCGATCCTCAGCGGCGAGTCCGAGCCTCAGGCGCGCACCGTCGGCGAGGAGATCCGCTCCGGCTCGTTCGTCGTCGAGGGGACCGGCGCCTACGAGGTGACCGCGGTCGGGCGGGACAGCTTCGCCGCGCGCTTGACCGGCCAGGCCCGCTCGTTCCGCCACCCCCGCTCGCCGCTCGAGCGGGCGATCAACCGCCTGCTGTATGCGCTGGTGGCGCTCGTGGTCGTGCTCGGAGCGCTGCTCGGCTACTCGCTGTATCACCGTCACGCGCCGCTGCACACCGCCGTTGCGACCTCCGCCGCCGGTGTCGTGAGCCTCATCCCGGAGGGCCTGGTCGTGCTGGTCAGCCTGACCTATGCGGTGGCGGCGATGCGCATGGCAAGGCGAGGGGTCCTCGCCCAGCAGCTGAACGCAATCGAGTCGCTGGCATCCGTGGACACGCTGTGCGTCGATAAGACGGGCACCCTGACCGAGTCCGCCTCGCGCGTCATCGAGGTCCTGACCGCGCCCGGCGTTAGCAAGGAGCGCCTGCAGGAGCTCTTGGGAGCTCTCGCCGCGAGCGCCTCCGCGCAGAACGCCGCGCTGGCCGCGATCGCACGCGCCTTCCCCGCGCAGGGGAGACCGGCGCTCGGGGAGATCCCGTTCTCCAGCGCGCGGCGTTGGAGCGCGGTCGGCCTGTCCGCGGAGACCGTTTTCCTCGGCGCTCCCGAACGCTTCTCGCTCGACTCGCTGCAGGACGTGGCTGCCGAGCGCCAGCGTCAAGGGCGGCGGGTGCTGGCGCTCGCCGTGGGGGCTGAGCCGGTGCCCGAGCGGCCCGGCGAGATGCCGCCGCCGGGACTCGCGACGCTCGGGCTCGTCGTCCTCGCGGAGGAGCTGCGCCCGGGTATCGTCGAGACGATCGCGTTCTTGCGGCGCGAAGGCGTCGAGCTGAAGGTCCTCTCGGGGGACGCGCCCGAGACCGTGGCCGCGATCGCCAGGGACGTCGGCATTCCCCTGCAGTCGGTCAATGACGGAACGTCGATGCCCGCGCCGGGAAGCGAGCTCGTGGACTTCGCCACGCGCGCGACCATCGTCGGGCGCATCTCGCCGGAGGGCAAGCGCGCCTTCGTCGAGGCGCTGCAAGCCGCCGGCCGCTACGTCGCGATGGTCGGCGACGGCGTGAACGACGTGCCGGCGCTGAAGAGCTCGCGCCTGGCCATCGCGCAGGGCAGCGGCACGCAGATGGCCCGCAGCGTCGCTGACCTCGTCCTCGTCTCGGGCGACTTCGACAGCGTTCCCACGCTGATCGGTGAAGGCCGCCGCGCGTTGCGAAACCTGCAGCGGGTGACCAAGCTGTATGTCACCAAGTCGGCGTTCGCCGCATTTCTGATCATCACGATCGGCACCAGCTCCGACGCCTACCCGCTGCTGCCCCGGCATCTGACGCTGGCGGCGAGCCTCACGATCGGGATCCCCACGTTCTTCCTCGCGCTCGCCCCCAGCAGCGGGCGCTGGCGCCCGGAGCGCTTCGTGCGCAGCGTCGCGCGCTTTGCGGTTCCGGCTGGAGTGGTACTCGGCACCGGCGTCATCGCCGGCTACCTGTTCGCGCTGCACGACCTCGACCTGAGCGTCCCCTACGCGCGCACGGTCGCCGTGACCACCCTCGTGGCGTGTGGGTTCTATCTGGTCATCGCGCTCGAGGCTGAAGGCTCCTGGCGGCGCTCGACGCTCGTCGCGGGCATGTGCGCCGTGCTCGCGGGCGCCTACGTGGCGGCCCTGCTCACCCCCGCTACGCGCCGCTTCTTTGAGCTGACAGCGCTTGACCTCGGCACGATCGCAACCGCTCTGCTGGCAAGCGCCGCATCGATCGGGGCACTCGCGCTGTGCGGCTTCACGGTGCGGGTCTCACAGAGCACGGACGGTCCCCCATGAGAGCCGCTCCAGGCGCCGCGGCTAAGCCAAGGACGATGGCTGAGCAGACGGGTGTGCGTGGACGCTTGGGCGGCTTGCTGCGCCGGCGCGCACAGATCATGGCGAGCATCGCGCTCAGCTCGCTCCTCGCCGGTGGGGTCGCGCATCTAGCCGGCGGCGGCGCGACGGGCAACGACATCTGGCGGGCGGCGGTCGGCATGCTCGCCGCCGAGCTCACCTTCGAGGTCGGCCACACGATTCTGGTGGAACGCCACATGGGGGTCGACACGATCGCCCTGGTGGCAATGGTGGGGGCGCTCGCGCTCGGCGAAGAGCTAGCGGGGCTGATCGTCGGGATCATGTTCAGTGGCGGCTCGACACTCGAGGAGATCGCCTCGATTAGGGCTCGCCGCGAGCTCACGGCGCTCGTCCAGCGCGCACCGAAGGTGGCGCAGCGACGCCGCGGCGATCGACTGCAAGAGATTCCGGTGGAGCTCGTTGACCCCGGCGATGTGCTCGTCGTTCGCAGCGGCGAGGTGATCCCGGTCGACGGCGTGGTGCTGAGCGACGAGGCGGTAATCGACACGAGCACGCTGAGCGGCGAGCCGCTGCCGGTCACGCTCGCGGCGGGCATGCCGGTGTTGAGCGGCACCGCGAACGCGGGCCCGCCGTTTGAGGTGCGGGCGCAGCGACCGGCGCTCGAGAGCGCGTACGCCGCACTGGTCCGCCTGGTCGAGCAAGCGCAGACGCAACGGGCGCCTTTCGTGCGCATGGCCGACCGTTACGCGGGCTTTTTCCTGCCGGCGACGCTCATCGTCGCGGCCCTCGCGTGGATCCTGAGCGGCGACGCGATCCGGGCGCTGGCGGTCGTCGTCGTCGCGACCCCCTGCCCGCTGATCCTCGCCGCGCCGATCGCGCTGGTCTCCGGGCTCTCGAGAGCAGCGCGGGCGGGCGTGATCGTCAAGGGCGCCGGGGCGATCGAGTCCCTTGGCCAGGCTCGCACGGTGCTGTTCGACAAGACCGGAACGCTGACCGTCGGCTCCGCGGAGGTCATGGAAATCCGCTCCTGCAACGGCATGCAGCCAGACGAGCTTCTGCGGCTGGCGGCATGCGTGGACCGCCTCTCGGCACACGTGCTCGGCGAGGCGCTCGCCCATGCCGCGCACGCCGCCGAACTCGAGCTGAGCATGCCCACCGGCATCCGCGAGCAGCCTGGCCAGGGCATCGAGGGAGACATCGACTCGCACCACGTCTCGGTCGGCAGCAGGGCGTTCCTGCGCACAGCCGGCATCCCCGCCGGGGAGATCGCGGCCGCCTCGGTGTTGAGCGGGCGCGGCTCGGGCGAGGCGCACGTACTGGTCGGCGTCGACGGCCATATCGGCGGCGTGATCGTGATGGCCGATGAGCTTCGGCCCGACGCCCAAAGCATCGTCGAGCGTCTGCGCGGCGAGGGCATCCGTCACGTGGCGATGGTCTCGGGCGACCGCCGCTCCGTAGCCGAGCGCATCGGCCGCGAGCTCGGCGTCGACCGGGTCTACGCCGAGCAGTCACCGGCCGACAAGCTGGAGGTTGTGCGCAGCCTGCGCGCCGAGCCTAGCCTGCGCCCGGTGGTGATGGTGGGAGACGGCGTCAACGACGCTCCCGCCTTGGCGCTGGCTGATATCGGCGTGGCGATGGGAGCGGCTGGGGCAACCGTCTCCTCGGAGACCGCTGACGCCGTGATCACCGTGGACCGGGTGGATCGCGTGGCCGACGCGCTGCACATCGGCCGCCGCGCGCTGCACATCGCCCACCAGAGCGTGCTGAGCGGGATGGGGCTCAGCCTCTTGGCGATGGCGCTGGCAGCCGTGGGCTACGTACCGCCGGTCGCGGGAGCGCTGCTCCAGGAGGCGATCGACCTCGCGGTGATCCTCAACGCGCTGCGCGCGCTGCGCGGCTGAGCGCCATAGACCCGCCAACCAACATTTAGGTAGTCGCTACGCAGTGCCGGTGCGCACTTGCCCGGATGGCCGCTCCGCGCGCGCCGGCTAGCTTTTGTGGTGATGAGCACACTAGTGACCGACAGCGGTAGCTATCTCACGCCACGCTTGGAGCATGCGCGCGTGTCCGACGCGATGCGTCACGGCATCCTCAGCTGCCGCTCGGACGCGTCCATGCGCGACGCGGCGCGGACGATGGCTCTGCACCACGTGCACACGATCATCGTCTCCGACCCGCGTAGCGATGTTCCTCTGGGGAGCATCTCAGACACGGAGTTGGTGGACGTGTTGCTGGATGAGCACGCGGAGGACCGCCCGCTGGCCGACATCGCGCAGCGCGAGCTGCTCGCGATCTCAGCCGACGAGTCGCTGGTCGCGGCCGCACGGCTGATGCGCCAGCATCACACGGCGCACCTGATCGTGCGGGACCCCTCGACCCAGCGGCCGGTCGGGATGCTCTCGACCCTGGATCTCGCCGGCGTCCTCGCCTGGGGCGAGAGCTAGCCCGAGAGGCCCGGGGCGCCCTTCGGCGTCCTAGCGATTTCCGCTTGCGATCTTGCGCAGGTCGATCGTCTGGTCATACAACGCGGCGTCGACGCCCTCCTCGAGGGCCACCTCGCGTAGGGGGCGTCCCGACTCGGTGGCCTTCTTGACGATCAACGTCGCCTTGTCGTAGCCGATCGCGGAGTTCAGCGCTGTCGCGACCGCCAGCGTCGCGCCGGCGGAAGCGTCGGTGCCGGCCTTGTTGGCCGTGATGCCCTCAACGCACTTCTCGCTCAGCGCGCGGGAGGCGCTCGAAAGCAGCGCGATCGACTGCAGCAGGTTCCGCGCGATCAGCGGTATGCGCACGTTCAGCTCGAACTGACCCTGCATGCCGCCGATCGTGATCGCCGTGTCGTTGCCAATGACCTGCGCGCAGACCTGTAGAACGACCTCGGGGATCACCGGGTTGACCTTGCCCGGCATGATCGAGGAGCCCTTCTGCAGCTCCGGTAGGAAGATCTCGCCGATACCCGCCCGCGGGCCGGAGCCCATCAGCGCGAGGTCGCCCGCGATCTTGCTGAGCGACACGGCGATCACCTTGAGCGCGCCGGAGAGCTCGACCAGCGCGTCGCGGTTGGCCTGCGCCTCAAACGGGTCGAGTGGCGCGGCGATCTGGCGCAACGAGGACTCGCGTCGCAAGCGGGTGCGGACCTTCTCGGCGAACTTGGAGTGGGTGTTCAGCCCGGTGCCGGTCGCCGTCCCCCCGAGCGGTATCTGCCCCACGTGCGCCAGGGCCGAGCTCACCCGCTCCTGGCCAAGCACGATCTGCGCGCTGTATCCGGCGAACTCCTGGCCGAGCGTGACAGGCACAGCGTCCATCAGGTGGGTGCGGCCGGCCTTAACGATGTTCTGGAAGCTCCTTGCCTTCTTCGCGAAGGACCGCTCGAGCGTCTTGAGCGCCGGCAACAGGTCCCTGTGCGCCGCCTCGAGCGCGGCAAGATGCACCGCCGAGGGAAAGACGTCGTTAGAGGACTGCCCCATGTTGACGTGGTCGTTGGGGTGCACGTTCTCGCCCGCGAGTTTCGCGATCACCTCGTTGGCGTTCATGTTGCTCGAGGTGCCCGAGCCGGTCTGAAAGACATCCACCGGGAACTGCTCGTCGTGCTTGCCGGCGGCTATCTCCGCCGCCGCCTTCTCGATCTTCGAGGCGCGGCGCTTGTCGAGCAGGCCCAGCTCGGCGTTTACGGCGGCCGCGGCTCCCTTGATCCGTGCGAGCCAGCGCACGACCGACGCCGGGACAGGCTCACCTGAGATCGGGAAGTTCTCGACGGCCTTGGTCGTCTCAGCGCCCCACAACTGCTGTCCTTCGCTCATCAGTTCTCCTTTAATCGCGCACACTTGCCCGCTCTCGCCGGCCATCGTATCTGCCCACATCTGCGACGGGTCCGCAGCCCACCCGGCTTGACGGGGCGCCCGTCAGGCGCAAAACGCGTTCAGCTCACGGGCAAGGCCCACGGGATCGTCGTAGGCGATCAGGAAGCCTGTTCCCGGCAGCACCCGCAGCTGGGCGTCAGGCAGCAGCTCGAGCGCCTCCTCGGCGGCGGCGAGCGGGTTGAAGCGGTCTTCATCAGCCCACAGCAAGAGCACCGGCAGCGCGAGGTTCGGGTAGAGCGCCAGCAGCTGTGTCTGCGGCCCGCGCGGCCAGCGCCGCGCGCACTTCGCCCACGAGCGCGCGAGCGAAGCGTTGCCGGGAACGTCAGCGAACGCATGGCGCACCAAATCGCACGCCGCGGCCTCGCCACGCGCAGATAGCGCCAGGCCCCGCTCGGGCGTGAAGACCGCCCTCGCGGCGTGGGGCAAGAGCAAGTCGAGGCCTGGGATCGCGCCGGCTGAGGCGGCGAGACGCCACAGTCGGCGCAGCCCTCCCCTGGCCGGCGGCGCGTGCAGTCGGTTTGGCATCAGCACCAGGCGGCGCGGGCGCAGTGCGCCGTTCCCGATCGCCTGCAGGAGGATCTCCGCCCCCGCTCCATGACCGCCGATCAGCGGTCGCGGGCCGAGTACGTCGGCGGCGAACCCGGCGATCACCTCGGCAAACCAGTCGAGCGTGTATGGGTGCCGTGGCGAATCCTCGGAGTCACCGTGCAGCGGCAGGTCCGGCAGCACGACGCGGAAGCGGTCAGCCAGGTGGCGCGCGACCGGCTCGAACTCCATGTGCGAGAGCAGCCCCGAGTGCAGCAACGCGAGCGGCGGGCCGGAGCCGAGCTCGCGGTAGGCGACGCGCGTGCCATCGGGATGGTGGTAGAGGCGCAGCCTCATGCGCTCACACCGGCGGGCATCCACAAATCGTAAGGCGTCGCCGTCGCCCCGTCCGTTCCTTCACATGCAAGCAATCGGTCAGGATGCACCGGCGCTTGCGGCGATTGCGCAGAACGGCTCAATCCTCAACATTGCTCACCATGAGCCTAATCCGCACAAATGCTGCCGCGACCATGCTCGGCGTCAGCCCGAACACGCTGCGTAGCTGGGAGCGCCGCTTCGCTTACCCCACCCCGCGGCGCACCGAGGGCGGGCACCGTCAATTCGAGCTGAGCGAGATCGAGGCGCTGCGCCAGGCCTTCGCCGAGACGCAGAACATCTCCTCGGCCATCTCGCTCGCGCGCGAGCGCGGCGAGGGGCCCTCATCGCCGGCGCGCCTGAAGTCGGCGTTGGCGGCCTTCGACGAGCACAAGGCAAACATCCTGCTGGAGGAGAGCCTCGCTGTGCGCTCGGTGGAGCGGACTGTCGAGTCGGTGCTGCTGCCCGCCGTAGGGGCGCTGCCCCAGGCTTCGCCTGAGTACTGTTTCGCATGGCGCTTCGCCACCTGCTGGCTTGCAGCGATCCAGCGTGCCGCTCCGCCAGCGACGCGCGAGCAGAGCGTGGTGATCTTCGACGCGGCGGCGCCGCTGCAGGCCGACTCGCTGCACGTGCAGGCGCTGGAGCTGTTCCTGCGTCGCTGCGGCCTGCGCGTGCTGACGCTGCCCGTTGAGCTCGAACCAGGCCGCCTCGCAAACGCCCTGCGCGCCTTGACGCCGGACGCCGTCGTCCTGGCCTGCCGCGGTGAGCTCGACCGGATCGGACGGCTGGTGCACGCCGCGCGGCTCACCTCCGAGGGAGTGCGTGTCTTTGACTATTTGGGCGCCGTGCCGGAGAGCACCACCAGCACGGTCCAGCGCCTGGGCCCCGGCGCGATCGCGGCCTCAGAGCAGCTGCGCGCGCATCTCGCTGACCTCGCCGGCGCGGCGAGGAAGCCGCGCGCCGCGCTCGCTGCGATCTAGTCGCAGTCGGCGCCCGGCGAGAGCGATGCGTCCGGGCGCCTCGGTAGCGTCGCGGCGCAAGGTGGCTCTATCTCCAGCGGACCCTCTCGCCCATCGTGTGCTCGAGTCCCTGCTGCGGGCGGATGCCGCGCTGCGCCGAGCGCTGTTTGCGGAACTTCAGCGGGAAGGGCTCTCCGCCTCCGGCTTCTCGGTCCTGCTCCTACTTCTGACGGCCGGCGGAGAGCTCGAGCTGCGGGCGATTCGCCAGCGGCTGCGCACCTCAAAGGCCAACCTCGCCGAGGTCATCGCCACCTTGCAGGCCCGTGGCCTGGTCACGCGTCGGCGCTTGAGCAGCGACCGCAGGGCGGCGGTGATCACGCTGTCTGAGTCGGGCCGCGAGATCGTCGAGCGCTTGTTCCCGCAGTACACCGGGCGCGTGCGCGAGGTCTTCTCCGTCCTCGATGACGAGGAGAAGCGCTCGCTGATGAATATCTGCCGCAAGCTCGCCGCCTGAGCCGCACGGCAGCGCCCGCCTACAATTGGCCGCCGTGAAGCCTTCACAGCGCCATCGCTTGATTCCCCCGCGCGAGGTCGATGCGCACCAGGACCTGCCATCGCTCGAGCAGAGCGTGCTCGCGCGCTGGCGCGAGCGCGACGTTTTCGCCGAGTCGCTGCGCATGCGCGAGGGCGCGCCGGAGTGGATCTTCTATGAGGGCCCCCCGACCGCCAACGGTAGGCCCGGCTCCCACCACGTGCTCTCCCGGGTCTTCAAGGACATCTATCCGCGCTACAAGACGATGCGGGGCTACCGCGTCGAGCGCAAGGGCGGCTGGGACTGCCATGGGCTGCCCGTAGAGATCGGCGTGGAGCAGGAGCTCGGCATCTCCTCCAAGGCCGAGATCGAGAGCTACGGGATCGAGGCCTTCAACGCCAAGTGCCGGGAGTCGGTGTTCGCCTTCCTTGAGGAGTGGAACCTGTTGACCGAGCGGATCGGCTTCTGGGTGGACCTCGACGACGCCTACCGCACGCTGGATGAGAGCTATATCGAGTCGGTCTGGTGGGCTCTCGCGGAGATCGACCGCAAGGGCCTCCTATACGAGGGCAACAAGGTCGTCCCCTATTGCCCGCGCTGCGGCACGGCGCTGTCCTCCCACGAGGTGGCGCTCGGCTACCAGGACGTCGTCGACCCGTCCGTCTACGTGCGCCTGCCCGCCCATGCGCCTGCCGGGCCGGTGCAAGCGCAAGACGCCTTCTTGATCTGGACGACCACGCCGTGGACGCTGCCGGGCAACATCGCCGTGGCGGCTGGCCCCGACATCGAGTATGTGCGAGCCAGGATCGGCGATGAGACGCTGATCCTGGCGGCCGCGAGGGTCGAGCGGGTGCTGGGCGAGGACGCGGAGATCCTCGAGCGCTTCTCCGGTGGTGAGCTGACCGAGGCGGGAGCCTCCTACCGAGGCCCGCTTTTCAGGGAAGGACCCGATGGCGGCTCGATGATCATCGTGGGCGACTTCGTGACGACCGAGGACGGCACCGGCCTCGTGCACATCGCGCCGGCATTCGGCGAGGATGACTTCAGGGCGGCCACGGCCGCCGGCCTGATCGACCCGACCGATCCCCACACGATCATCAACCCGGTCGAGCCCGACGGCACCTATGACAAACGGGTGCGCAGCCATGACGGGCGCTCCTACGAGGGGCGTTTCGTCAAGGATCCGGCGCTCACCCAGGAGCTCATCGACGACCTCACCGCACAAGGCCTGCTCTTCAAGCGAGAGGACTACGAGCACTCCTACCCTCACTGTTGGCGCTGCGGCACGCCGCTGATCTATTACGCCAAGCCGTCCTGGTATATCGCCACCTCGAGGGTGCGCGAGGCGATGCTCGCCGGCAACGAGACCGTTCACTGGCACCCGCCCCACATCAAGCACGGCCGTTTCGGCGACTGGCTGTCCAATAACGTCGACTGGGCCATCTCCAGGGAGCGCTACTGGGGCACGCCGCTGCCGGTGTGGCGCTGCACGAGCGGGCACACGCACACGATCGGGTCCTTCGCCGAGCTGCAGGAGCGCTCCGGCAGCGAGCTTGCCGATCACCACCGTCCCTACGTCGACGAGGTCCAGTTCACCTGCCCCCACGAGGGCTGCGAGCAGCCTATGAGCCGTGTGCCTGAGGTGATCGACGTGTGGTTCGACTCCGGCGCGATGCCGTTCGCCCAGCACCACGCTCCCTTGGAGCACGAGGATCGCTTCCAACAGCGCTTCCCGGCGGATTTCATCTGCGAGGCGCTCGACCAGACACGCGGCTGGTTCTACTCGCTGCTGGCGGTCTCGACGCTGCTGTTCGACCAGGCGCCATACAGAAACGTGGTCTGCCTCGGCCTGATCCTCGACGCCGAGGGCCAAAAGATGAGCAAGTCCAAGGGCAACACGGTCGAGCCCTGGCAGGTACTCGACACCTACGGCGCCGACGCCTTCCGCTGGTACTTCTTCACCTCCAAGCAGCCCTGGGACGGCTACCGCTTCTCGCAGGAGGCGATCGGCGAAGGCGTGCGGCTTTTCCTCAAGCAGCTCTGGAGCACCTATTTCTTCTACGTCCTGTACGCGCACGCCAACAGAGACGCGTTGAGCGACGCCGAGCACGCTCAAGGCGAAGACGACCTCGACCGCTGGGCGCGCTCCCGTACCGCGAACACGGCCGAGTTGGTGGCCGAGCGCCTGGACGCATACGACGCCACGACGGCGGGGCGCGCGATCGCCGGGCTCGTCGACGAGCTGTCCAACTGGTACGTGCGCCGCTCCAGGCGGCGCTTCTGGGAAGGTGACCCCGCGGCGTTTGGGACCCTGCGCGAATGCCTGCTTATCGTCTCGAAGCTGCTCGCGCCGTTCTGCCCCTTCGTCGCGGACGAGATCTACGACAACCTCGACGGCGCCCTCGCCAGCGTCCATCTCTGCGAGTTCCCGCTCGGCGAGAGGCTGCCTGAGCAGGACGCCGCGCTGGAAGAGGCGATGGCGATAGCACGTGAGACCGTGAGACTGGGCTTGGGGGCTCGCGCACAAGCCAAGATCAAGGTGCGCCAGCCGTTGGCGGAGGCGGTCGTGGTCGCCGATGGACGGGAGCGAGCCGCGATCGAGCGCATGGTCGAGATCGTGCGCGAGGAGCTCAACGTGCGGCGTGTGCGTTTCGTGCACGCGGCGGATGAACTGGGCGAGTATGAGGTGAAGGCCAACTACCGCACACTGGGGCCGTTGTTCGGCAAAGAGATGCCGCTCGCCGCGCAGGCGATCGCGGCGCTGGACCCGGCCAAGGTCGCCGCCGCGGTGCGCAACGGCGAGGGGATCGGCATCGCCGTCGCGGGCCGCGAGCACACGCTCTCCGCCGAGGACGTGATTCTCACGATGAAGGCGCCCGACGGTTACAGCGTCGAGCGGGAGGGAGTCCACGCGGTCGCGTTGGAGTTGGCGCTCGACGACGATCTGCGCCGCGAGGGCCACGCGAGAGAGATCGTCCACGCGGTGCAGAACGCGCGCAAGACCGCTGGGCTCGCGGTGGAGGACCGTATCGCTCTCTCCCTCGACGGCGACGAGCGGCTCCTGAGCGCCGCGAGCGCACACCGCGACTATTTGGCGGGAGAGACGCTCGCGCTGGAGCTCACCATCGCAGGACAGCCGCAAGCGACGATGGGCTACCGCGAGCAGACCAGGATCGACGACCTAGAGCTGATGATCGCCCTCGCCCGCAGCGAGCGCGACTGAGCGCCGCCGGCGTCCCGGCCCGCTTTCTGCTGGCGCCTAGGCCGCCAGCGCGGGCTCCAGCTCGGCCTCGATCTTGCGCTTCGGATAGGCGCCGATGATCGTCTTTGCCGGCGCTCCACCCTTGAACAGAATCATCGTCGGGATCGAGAGCACCTGAAAGCTCGCCGCCGTCTGCTGGTTCTCGTCGATGTTCAGCTTGACGATGCGCAGATCCTGACGCTCGGAGGCGATCTCTTCGAGCACCGGGGCCACGACACGGCAGGGGCCGCACCACGGCGCCCAGAAATCGACGAGCACCGGCGTGGGCGATTCAATCACCTCGGCGTGAAAGTTGGCGTCTGTGACTTCGGCCAGATTGCCTGCCATGGGCTCTTCTCCTGACTAGTTTGCCTTGGACTTCACTATACAAAATGAAGCATGGCGTTTGAAGCCCCGTACAGCTCACCTGCCGACGCTGACCGTCCAGCCATCCACGTGCCGGACGATCGGCGAATGGATCCCGGTGAGGCTCGTGAACAGGTGAGGCGATACGTAAACCTCGATAAACGCCGCCGCGACCAGGACGGGCAGAGCGACGGCGACAGTGACGATCGTCGCCGCCAACAGTTGGTCCCACTCCCCACGCCGGCTGGCGATGATCCATGCCGCCAGCGGCAAGAACAGAGCGATCAGCTCCGGCACGGCGTGCGGCAGCACGCCGAGCAGCAGCGTCACCGGAGACACCCTGAGGAAGTGGGCGATGCCGGCCAGCGTGTGGCCGAGCACATAGGCCTGCGCTGACAGCGAGAAGGCCGTGGCGCAAACGACGAAGGCAATCGCGATCCGCCCGCCGTGCTCGTGCACCCAGCGCGAGATGCCGCGCCGCGCCTGCGCCTGCAGCGGCAGCGAGCTGCCGGCGATGAACCCCGCCACGCATGCCATCGCGTGCAGTGCCAGCACGAGCAGGTTGCTGACGAGCACACGAGCGACGTCAGAACCGTCGCCGACCGCGAAGGGAGGCTGCAGCGAGACGATCTGCACATAGCTTTCTACGAGCCCTGAGATGAGCAGCACAGCGACGAGGAGTCCGGCGGCGGCTACAGCCGAGCCCACCACCCAGGCGCCGATGACCGAAAGTGGCCGCTCATACCAGTCACGCAGCGTCGAGCGGGTGCGGCGCAGGCCGTGGGTGAGCGCGTAGGCGGAACTGTCCATGGGTGTCTCTTCGGTCGCCGCGCCAGCAGACCTAAGCCGGACATTGCCCGGCCCACGCACCTCCTAGCGGCTGGTGCCCGCTTCGCCCGCCGCCTCGGCGCCGTCTGTGCCTCTCAGCACCTCCGCGGCGGCGAGCGCTGGAGGCGTCGGCGGCTGGCGCCCGAAACGTAGACGCGGCACCACGAACATCGCCTCAGCGGCGATCCGCCAGGACATCTTGCTCTGTCCCCGCTCGCGATCGCGGAAGACGATTGGCACCTCGACCACCTTGAAGCCAGAGCGCACCGCGCGGTAGGTCAGCTCCACCTGGAAGGCATAGCCCTGCGAGCGCACGCTGTCGAAGTGAATCGCCTCCAGCACCTCGCGGCGAAAGCACTTGAACCCGCCCGTCAGGTCGCGCACGCCCAGGCCGAGCACCAAGCGCGCGTAGGTGGAGCCGCCCTGGCTTATGAAGCGGCGCAGAAGACCCCAGTCGACGACGCCGCCACCGGGCACATACCTCGAGCCGAGCGCCAGGTCGGCGCCCTGCTCCATCGCCGTCAGTAGACGAGCGAGGTCGGCCGGATCATGCGAGAAGTCGCAGTCCATCTCGATCGCGCACCGCGCGCCGTGGTCCAGCGCGTAGGCGAACCCCGCCAGGTAGGCGGGCCCGATGCCGTTCTTCTCGGTGCGGTGCAGCACCTCCAGCCAGTCGTGCGTGGCCGCCAGCCGGTCGGCTATCTGGCCCGTGCCGTCAGGCGAGCCGTCGTCGACAACGAGGATTTTGAAATGCCCGCCGGTGGCGGTCTCGAGCACCGCCGAGGCGGCCTCGGTCATCGCCTCGAGGTTCTCCTTCTCGTTGTAGGTCGGCAGGATCAGCCAGGCGTCGCCGCTCATCAGGCGACGTAGCCTAGAGCCTCGGCCTTGCGGGGCGTCGCAATCCGCCGCTGTCGCTGCGCGCCCAGGCGAAAGCGATCGCGCCCGAGGGGCTCTCCGGGGCGCGATCAGTCACGCTGTTGAGATGGACAGAGAGCCCTCAAACGCGGTGATCGCCGAGGCACTTGAGGAACTCGGCAACCTGTATGAGCTAGACGGCGCGATCGTCCACCGCGTCCTTGCCTACCGCAAGGCCGCCCGGGCGGTACGCGAAGCGCCGGTGTCCGTGGCCGCGCTCGCCCGCGAGGGGCGAGCGACCGAGGTCCCGGGGATCGGCAAGACGCTGCAGGAGAAGATCCTCGCACTGGCGCAGACCGGGACGATTCCCGCGGCCGAGAAGCTTCGCGCGAAGTTCCCGCCGACCCTCATAGAGGTAACGCGACTCCCTGGTCTCGGCCCCAAGCGCGCCCGGCTGCTCTACTCCGAGCTCGGGATCGATTCGCTGCAGGCGCTGCGCGAGGCGGCGCTCGCGCAGCGCCTGCGTACGGTGCACGGCTTCAGCGAGAAGTTCGAGCAAGGCGTCCTGGCAGCCCTGCAGGAGGGCGTTGGCGAGCGGCCGGCGCCGCGCCTGCTGTTGCCGAGAGCGATCGACATCGGCCAGGCGCTGATCGACGGGCTGCGCCAGCAAGCCGGTGAGCACACGCGCGTCGAGCTCGCCGGCTCGGCGCGGCGGATGGTCGACAGCGTCAAGGACATCGATCTCGTCGCGAGCGGCCCCAATCCGCTGCAGATCTCCTCAAGCCTCACGAAGCTCGATCTGATCGAGAGCGTCTCGAGCGTCAGCGCCACCGGCGCCAGGGGGCGCATCCACTCCGGCCTGCCAGTCGATCTGCGCGTCGCGACGCCGGAGCAGTTCGGCAACCTGCTGCAGCACTTCACCGGCTCGCAGGCGCACAACGCGGCGCTGCGCGAAGCGGCGGTGCGGCGAGGGCTGCACGTCTCAGAGCACGGGATCCTCGACGACGCGACGGGCACGGTGCAGACGTGCGCGAGCGAGCAGCAGGTGTATGAGCGGCTCGACCTCGCCTACATTCCCCCAGAGCTGCGGGAGGACCGGGGCGAGTTGCAGGCGGCCGCAGCAGACGGGAAGGGCCTGCCCACCCTGATCTGCGAGGGAGACATCAAGGGCGATCTGCACTGCCACACGGTCGCCTCGGACGGACGCAACACGATCGAGGAGATGGCGCTCGCGGCTCGCGCGCGCGGCTACGAGTACCTCGCGATCACTGACCACTCCGCCTCACACGGGTTCGGCAACCACGTCTCGGCAGCGACTCTGCGCGAGCAGATAGAGCGCGTGGCGGACGTCAACGAGCGTGTGGAGGGGATCCGCCTGCTCGCCGGCAGCGAGGTGAACATCCTCCCCGACGGCACGCTTGACTACGACGATGAGCTCTTGGCCGCGCTCGACTGGGTGATCGCGAGCGTCCACACCGCCTTCTCCATGTCAGAGCAGGCGATGACGGCGCGCGTCATCGCGGCGATCGAGCATCCGCTCGTGGACGCGATCGGGCATCCGACGGGCAGGCTGATCGAGCGCCGGGCGCCCTACTCGCTGGACCTCGAGGCGATCTTCGCCGCCGCAGCGCGGACACAGACGATGATCGAGATCAACGCCAACCCGGACCGGCGCGATCTCTCAGACGTGCACGCGCGCTCGGCGGTAAAGGCCGGGGCGCGTATCGTGATCAACTCTGACGCGCACCGCACCGAAACGCTCGGACTGATGCGCTGGGGTGTGGCGACCGCTCGCCGCGCGTGGCTCAGAGCCGCCGATGTCGCCAACACCCAGCCATGGGAGCGCTTTGCGAAGCTACGCAAGCACTACCGTGGCTAGGCGCGCGCGAACAGCGCCGGCAGCAGCTGACGCTCCACGATGCTGTCGAGCGCTTTGATGCTGAACGGCTCCAACAGCGCCAGTGCCCGCGTCGAGTAGTCCACGAGCGGCTCGTCGAGTGCGATCCGCAGCGCCCGCGCGAGGTCCTCACCCACCAGCCGCCTGTCGATCTGGCGCGCCAGCTCGAGCGCCGCGTATGCCCCGGCCGACTCCGTGCTCACCAGCTGACACCCGTGCGCCAGCGCCTCCAGCTGAGCCTGGCCGTAGTCCTCGCGGCGGGGAGCGCACACGAACACCCGGGCGCGGCGCAACAGCGCGCGGTACTCCGCCGCGCCCAGCATTCCGCTGACGCGCACGCCGTCGCCTGGCACGTCCAGGCCGACTCGGCCCAGGGTCTGGCTGCTGACGCCCGTGACGAGGAGATCCTCGTCTGGCCGTCGCGCACGGCTCCATGCCTCTAGCACCCTGTCCAGGCCCTTCTTGAGCGGGTTGGCGGCATAGGTGATCGCCGCGATGTCTCTCTCGGGGGCGGGCGGGTCCTCTACCTCCACAGCCACCGGAAGCACGATGGTGCGCTCGTGGGCGAGCGCACCATCGCTTCCCTCGTGTAGCGCGCCCTCGCTGTAGGGGAGCAAAAGCGGCGCCGAGGAAAGCCGGCGTCGCTCGAGCGGACGCTGCCACAGGCCGTGCCGCCCGGGCCGGTTTGCGCCGGCGAGCGCATCGAAGCGGATCGCGCCCGGCTGTGGCCACAGCAACGCCGCGGTGGTGCTCGAGTAGATCACCGCGCGCGCCGGTTTGCGCCGCATCTCCTCACGCGCCGCGGAGCGCGCCGCCAGCGCCCAGGCCATATCGGTCGCCATCAGCGTGCGGAGCTCGCGCTGCGGCCGGGCGCTGGCTATCCGTGTCTCGGCGCCGGCGCGCCGCAGCGACTCGCACAGCTGCTCGTCCGCCAGGCGCAGACCACCGGTCGATCCGAGCGAGACAATCAAGACATCGGTCATCTAGGTCGCCGCGCCGTTCATTCGCTCGGGGTGGATCGCCTTGAACCCCGGCGCCCGCTCCAGCTCGATCGGCCGGATCGGCGAGGTTCTCAGCACGTAGAAACGGATGCCGTCACGCTCCTCGATGGCCTCCACGGCGGCGTCCTGTCGACGCCACGAGAGCGACCAGATGATCGCGAACCCAGCCGCGATCCCCGGTATCTGGGGCGCCAGCAGCGCCAGCCCGCCCGCGATGACGGTGTAGAGCAGCAGCGGCCAAAGACGGTTCAGGAGGATCCCCCCCGGCCTGTGCTCGGGCATCGTCTTGGTCGGCTTGGCCTGAGCCAACAGGCGGGCGATCCGTGGATTGACGTGGCTGGCCCGGCCGAGCCACACGCCACCGATGGCCGCCACGAGCCACCAGCCAGCGCAGATGAAAACGGCGGTGTCGGAGTTCGGCGCAGCACTCAGCACGGTGATGATCGCGAGCGCCGTGGCAGCCGCGGCGCTGAGCAGCACCGAGACTCTGAGGAAGTCAACGAACTGCATGGCGGATCACGGCTCGAGCAGCGCTTGCAGCAGTTCCCGCACGCCGCTGGTGTCATCGATCGTCAGGTCGGCTTGCGCGGCGAGCTCCGGCGGCGTCTCGCGCGAGACGACCGCAACACACAGCGCGCTGCGCAGAGCGCCATCGGCAGTGAGCGAGCGCAACGCCTCGAAGGCGTCCAGGTCGGTGCTGTCGTCCCCGACATACAGCGCCGCGTGCACCGGCTGGTCGGCGAGCAGGGCACGGATGCCAAGACCCTTGTGCAGCGCGACCGGCGGGCGGATCTCGAGCACCTTGCGGCCCCAGTGGACCACGAAGCCCTCGGCTTCGGCCGCGCTCGCTATCCCCTTGACCGCGCGCGCCGCCGCCTCCTCGTCCGGAGCGCCGCGCCAGTGGAATGCCGCGATCGTCTGCTTGTCCTCGGAGCGCACCCGCAGCCGTTCGTACTCGGGGGTCAGGACGCTCGTCGCGAACCGCTGGATCCGCTCGCTCCAGCCGGCGAGCTCAGGCTGTATCTGCGGTGCGCTGGCGCCCGGGCGGAGCAGCTCCCCGCCGTGATTGCCGACATAGGAGATGCTCCCGAGCGCGACGATCCGCCTGGCCGTCGTCGCGCGGCGGCCGCTAACACAGCCCACGAGCCGGTAGCGCCTGGCGATCTCGATCAGCAAGCTACGCGTCGCCTCGGGCACGTGAGCATCTTCGGCGTGCCTGACGATCGGAGCCAGCGTCCCGTCGATGTCGAGCAGGACGGCGGCGTGGGCGGGATCGGAGCGCAGCGAATCAAGGGCCTGCGCGAGCGCAGCGGCGGGACACACGACCTCTAGTATGGCGCGCATGCCACATAGCCGATCTCAGCCGCGCTTTGACGATTGACAGGTATCTGAAGCTCGCGCTGATCGGCACCGCCGCGGGGCTGTTCAGCGGCCTGTTCGGGGTCGGCGGCGGGACGGTGATCGTTCCGCTACTGGTGTTGTGGCTCGGCTACCGGGAGCACGAGGCGACCGGCACTTCGCTCGCGGCGATCGTCGTGATCGCTGCCGTCGCTGCCGCGAGCCAGGGCGCCTACGGCAACGTCCGGGTGGCGCAGAGCATGCTGATCGGCGTGCCCGCGATCGGCGGCGTGCTGCTCGGCACAGCCTTGCAGCAGCGGCTCCCCGCCCGGACGATATCCCTGCTTTTTGCCGCCGCGCTGGTGGGCACGGCGGTCGATCTGGTGCTCAGGTGATCGGGCTTGTGCTCGTCGGCGTGGCGGCCGGAGCCCTTTCTGGCCTGCTCGGCGTCGGCGGAGGTGTGCTGTTCGTGCCGGGCCTCGTCGTCCTGGCCGGCTTGGCTCAGCATCAGGCGGAGGCAACATCGCTGCTGGCGATCGTTCCCGTGGCGCTCGTGGGCGCCTACCGGCAGGATCGTTATGGCAACGTGCATCGCCGCGACGCGCTGCTCGTCGGCGTCCTCTCGGCGGCGGGAGCGGTCGCGGGCGTCGCGCTCGCCAACGCGCTCTCGGGCAGGCAGCTGCGTGTGGCCTTCGCGGCGCTGATGCTCGCTGTCGCGGTGCAGCTCCTACGCAAGGCGCTGCGTCAGCCGGGCGATGGGACCCGCCGCGCCGACGGAGATGCTGGCGCCTCCGACTGACCGGATACGCCCTACACTGGTGTAGATGGGACTTGACAATCCAACACACATAGCCCTGTTGGTCGTGCTGTTGCTCTTGGTGTTCGGCGCCAAGCGCCTGCCGGAGATCGGGCGTTCGCTGGGCAGCGGCCTGCGTGAGTTCAAGCAGTCCGTCAGCGGCGAGCCGTCGCAGCCGACTCTCCCGGCGAGCCCTCAGCAGCCTGCGCAGGAGCAGATAGCGCCCGCAGACGAGCAGCGCCTCTAGCGAGGCTTCTCGACGGGCCGGGCGGCGAGTGCGCCAGCTTCTGTCTGCCCTCGACGTGCCGCTGGCTTGCCTCGCCTGGCTAACAGACCGATGGCCCGCCCTCAGTCATGGCGGATCGGCCCGCTCCTGACAGCTTCGAAGGCCGACCCCGGGACCCGCTTGAGTTGCTGGAGGTCGTTTTCATCCCAGCGCGGATCGGGCGCGCCGGTTAGGTACCAGCTCGAGCCGTTGTCGGCGACGATCAGACCGTAGCGCTCCAGCGCCCGCAAGATGATCAGCGCCTGGCCGTGGTAGCCGGAGAGATCGAAGTTCGCTTTCAGGCGCAGACGCAGACCCATGGGTGGCAGGCGGCGGTCGTGGCTCGAGGAGGCGTAGTGGGTGGCGGGATGAATGTAGCCCGCCTGCGTGCGGGGGACCGTCACGCGCAGCGCGTGGTCGATGTGTCCCGCGCGCACCTCTTCGTAGCGCACCAACAGCGGCATGATCGGCAGGCCGGCGGCGTCGGCGGAGGTCCAGCCGTCGTGGCGCAGAGCGCCCGTGCGGAGGTTGAACACGGCGCCCGACGCCGCTTCCCAGCCGCTCGCTGAGCGTCGCGCGTCATACAGCTCGTACAGCTTGCAGGAGCCACTCTGCAGCGTGAGCACATGCCGGTCGCCTTCTTCACCAGCGCCCTCTACCGGCGCACTGAGCGGGATCGGGTACGGGCCGGGGTCTGATTCTTCGCCATACTCGGTGAAGCGCACGGGCACCTTGCGCTGACGGGGCCCCACGACTAGGTACGGGATCCCATAGCTGGGATTGGTGCCGAAATCTGGGTGCAAATCGAGGTTCGCGCCGATGCTCGCGATGTAGCTGGCGGAGTTCGGGTAAACCGGAGCGTGCGTGATTTCCCGGTTCAACGGATCGCTCGCGGGGAAGAGCGGGCAGGAGTGCACACGAGGAGCCGCAACCCGGCGCGAGCGCGCCCCGGCCGGCGGCGAGAGGACAGGCAGGCTCAGCCCCGCGGCCAGCACACAGACAGGCCAGAGCACACGCAGCAGGCGGGACGATCGGCGTCGCGGTCTCACGCTCATCACGCTAGCCGTCTCGCGCGCACGCCGCCAGCGCAAGTCGACGGGCGGCTCGCGTCGCGGCGCACCCTGGCCAGCTCGCCTACATCAGGCTCGCGGATATGCGCTCGATCTCGGCGATCGAAGTCTGCCCCGCCCTGACCTTCTCGATCCCGTCGTCGCGAAGGCGGCGCATCCCAGCTCGCTTGGCTGTCGCCGCTATCGCGTCCGCCGAGGCGCGCTCGAGGATCTGGTTGCGGATCTCCTCGCCGATCGTCATCACCTCGTACAGGCCGACGCGGCCGCGGTAGCCCGACCCGCCGCAGCGCGAGCAGCCGACAGCCTCGTATGGCTCGGTGTCCTGCAAGCCGTAGCTCTCGAGCAGCGTCTGGGAGATCTTCATCGGCCGCTTGCAGTGCTGGCAGAGCATTCGCACAAGACGCTGCGCGACCACGCAGTCCACGGCGGCAGAGATCAAGAACGGCTCGATCCCCATGTCCGCGAGCCGGCTGAGCGCGCTGGGGGCGTCGCGTGTGTGGAGGGTCGAGAGCACCATGTGTCCCGTCAAGGCGGCCTCGACCGCGATGTGGGCTGTCTGGCGGTCGCGAATCTCGCCGACCATCATCACGTCGGGGTCCGCGCGGAGCATCGAGCGCAGACCGGACTCGAATGTGACCCCGGCCTTTGGCGCGATCTGCATCTGCTGCACCCCGGGCAGCCGCGACTCGACGGGATCCTCGATCGTGAGGATGCTGCGCGAGCCGTCGTTGAGCACGCTCAGCGCCGCGTACAGCGTCGTTGACTTGCCCGAGCCTGTTGGTCCAGTCACGAGCACCGTGCCGTTGGGCCGGTGGATCGCAGTGTTGAAGCGCTCGAGCACGTCCTTCTGCATCCCCAGATACTCGAGGTTTGGCGCGAGCGCTCCTTTGTCCAGGATGCGCAGCACGGCGCCCTCACCGTGGACGAGCGGAAGCGTCACGACGCGAATATCGACGCGGCGGTTCTCGACGGTGACGGCGAACCGCCCATCTTGGGGCGCGCGTCGCTCGGAGATGTCGAGGTCGGCCATGATCTTGATCCGTGAGACCATGTTTACGGCCATCCTGCGGCGAACGGTCGCGGCCGGGTACAGCGCGCCGTCGACGCGGAACAGCACGCGGGTGTCTTGCTCCTCTGGGTTGACGTGGATATCGGACGCTCCCTGGGAGATCGCCTGGGCGATGATCGAGCGCACCAGCTTGATCACCGGCAGGTCGGCGTCGGCCTCCTCGACAAGCGCCGTCGGCTCGGGATCCTGGACCTCCTCGGCGATCTCATTGATCGACTGCTCCACGTTCGCGAGCTTGGTGATGAGCAGCTTGATGTCCTCGGCGCTCGCGACAGCCGCCTTGACCCGCCTGTTGGTCATCATTGAGATGTCATCGATCGCGAGCACGTTGGTGGGGTCCGCCATCGCCACCAGCAGCGCGCCTTCCTCGATGTAGCCGACCGGCACCGCCTGGTAGCGCTTGATCGCCTCGAGGTCCATCAGGTGCGCCGCGCCGACATCCACGTCGTAGATCGACAGGTCGATGTAGTCCAGGCCGAAGCGCTCGGCGATCACCTGGGCGAGCTGGTGGCCGCTGATCGCGCCGCGCTCAAGCAGGACCTGGCCGGTGGTCTTGCCCTCGACCTTGGAGCTCGCGACCGCTTGCTCGACCGTCTCGCGGTCGGCGAATCCGAGGTCGACGACGACGTCCCCGATCAGCCGTCTGGAGCGCCCCGTGTGCCTCGGCGCGCGCAGGCCCGGCCGCAGGCTGCTCGGCACCGCATACAGCGGCGGTCGCTGCGGGGACTGCTCGGGCTGGGGCACAGGGCCGCCCGGCGGCGGCGCGTGCGGATCGACCTTGAGCGCTGTGGAGACGTTCGCGACCGGTCGCGCGAAGCCGGGGTGAAGCGGGCGCTGCAGGGTCGGGGCCGTCGCTGGCGGGGCGACCGGTGGGGTGCTCGCGAAAGGCGGTTGAGGGGCGGGCGGCACGGCGGGCGCGCTCGGCGCCGCTGGGGCCGCCAGACCCACTGTCAAGGGCTCGCCGGCGGGCGTCACGAAACCGACCGCCTCGCCCGCTACGGGCGTCAACAGCGGCGGCTGAGCGGCGGGCGGCTGAAGCGATGAGCCAGCGCCGTGGTACGACGGCGTCGGCTGGGAGGGCGCCGGCGCGGAAGGCAAATCTTCGCTCAGGCGCGGCGGCTCGACCGGGCTGGGGGCGCCTTGTCCCCGCAGGAGCTCCTCTCCCGCGCTCCCCGGGGGCTTGATCGCAGGCTCGGGTGAGGGCATTGGCTCATCCCCCTTCGTCTTGCCTTTAGAAGAAGATTTCAGTTCACGTCCAAGCCATTTCACCGGCATAGGCACCATGTGGCTTTCATCGGGAACGACACGATCACTGCATTGATCGGCATTTACGGGCGCGCACTTGATCGTGAAGCGAAAATTCCGCCCGGGGCGGGACGGCTGAAAGAAGCGTGGCGGCGCGAGCTAGCGCGACACGCCGTGCTCGAGCGCAGCCTTCACCTGAACGTCGAGGGCGTTCAGCCGATGCAGCGCCTGCGCCTCGGGGCTCGCGAAACGCTGCGAAGCGCTCGTCTCGGCCCCGTGATGGGTCATCACGCAGTGCTCGAGCGCCAGCCGCCGCTCGGCCTCCAGGCTCGGCGGGACGTGCAAGGCGAGCAGCCGCAAACCGAGCTCTATGTGCCCGAGCATCCTGCCCTCATCGCTGTATGCGAGCTCGGCGCCATAGGTGAACTCGCGGGTCTTGCCGAGGTCGTGGACGATCGCCGCACACAGCAGCAGATCGCGGTCCAGCCGCGGGTGAAGGGTGCACAGTTCGAGCGCCATCGTGGCGACCGCAACCGTGTGCTCCAGCAGGCCGCCTAGGTACGCGTGATGAGCGAACCGCCCCGGGCCGCTCGGCGGCAGCGTACACGGAGCGCGGCGTATCTGCGCCCTTAGCTGCCCGTCGCCGAGCAGGCGCTCGAGCAGCTCCCGCAGCCCTGGCTGGTAGACCTCGCGGGCGAGATGCTCCAGGAAGCCGTCTAGCTCATCCAGGTCGCGGTAGGCGACCGGCAGAAACGAGCTCGGGTCGATGTCGCTCGCGGGCGCACGCGCAATCGTAAGCAAGGCCAGCTGAAGCTCGTCGCGAAAACGCTCCACGCGGCCGCGGACCCGCACGAGCTCACCCCGCTCGAAGCGCCCGGCGAGCACGTCCGCGTCGCGGAAGGCGCGTGCCACGATCGTCCCCGTGCGATCACGCAGCTCCACCGTCAGATAGGGGGTACCCGTGCGCGAGATTTGGCGCTCCTTGCGCGAGCAGGCGAAAACGGCGTCGACCTCCTGTCCCGGCCGTAGGGTCGCGACGGTTTGCGGCTCGGCGACGAGAACGCTGACGGGGAGAGTCATATGCTCATGATGTACGGTGAGTCGGATGCAGCCACTGAAATGGGATCGTCGACCGGACGGCCTCAGGGCCCCGGCTTTGATCTGCGCTTTCGAGGGCTGGAACGACGCCGGTGACGCCGCCTCGGCCGCTGTGTCGTTCCTCATATCGGCGCTCGGCGCCGAGCGCTTCGCGGAAATCGACTCCGAGGAGTTCTTCGACTTTCAGGCGACGCGCCCGCGGATTGAGCTGACCGCGGGCATGGCGCGCGAGATCGTGTGGCCTTCGATCGAGCTGTTCGAGGTCCGCGTGCCGCGCGCGCCGCGCGACTTGTTGCTGATGCAGGGCTCGGAGCCCTCGATGCGCTGGCGCACCTTCGTCTCGCTGGTCGTAGACCTAGCCGAGGCGCTTGGCGTGCAGATGGTCGTGACACTGGGCGCCCTGCTGGCCGACATTCCGCACTCTCGGCCGGTCGCGATCACTGGCCTGGCGTCTGACGTCACTTTGATCGAGCGGCTCGGCTTGCAGGACAGCACCTACGAGGGGCCGACCGGCATCGTCGGCGTGCTGCACAGCGCCTGCACGAAGGCTGGCCTGCCCGCCGCCAGCCTTTGGGCGAGCGTCCCCCACTATGTTGCGGCCGCACCAAACCCGAAGGCGACGCTTGCCCTGGTCCGCAAGCTCGAGAGCCTCGTCGGGGTGTCCGTCGACGCGTCGGAGCTCGAGCAGGCGGCCATCGACTACGAGCGACAGGTAGGCCTTGCGGTGCAGAGCGATCCGGACGTGCAGGCGTTCGTCGAACGACTGGAGCAGGCGGCCGAGAACGAGCCGCAGGCCCTCTCCGCCGACGAGCTGCCCTCGGGTGATTTGATCGCGCGCGACTTTCAGCGCTTTCTGCGCCAGCGCGGCCGGGAAAGCGGCTGACCGAAGCTAGCGCTGCTAACGCTCAGCGGCTGGGCACACGATCCGGTAGTCGCACATCGAACAGACCGAGTGCGAGGGAGTCGGCTCGAACTCCTGGGCGAGGATCCCCTCCCCGACCTCCATCACTGTGGCGGTGATCCAACCCGCGTCGGCCTCCTCCCGCGCCGGCACCAGCACCTTCTGGCTGTCCAGCACATAGTGGTAGGCCTGCTGCGTCGCGTCCAGCTGCCACGCCTCCTGTGCCGCCAGCGCATACAGCGACAGTTGCACGTCCTCTTTCAGGTCGGCGGCGCTCTTCGGCCTGGATGTCTTGTAGTCGATCAGCTCGTAGGTCCCATCGGGTAGCCGGTCGACACGATCCACGCGCCCGCGCAGGTGGTGCGGCCCTAGGCGGAAGGAGAACGAGCGCTCGAACCACACTGGCTCCGCTGACTGGCGCTCGAGTTCGCCGTGGTAGCGGGTGAGCGCAGCGCGGGCCTTCTTCTGCAGCTGGCGCTCCTGCTCGCCGTCGCTGAAACCGGCGCGCCGCCAACCCGCGTCGAGCAGATCCATCAGCTGCTTGAGCGTCTCGCCCCTGGAGGAGTGGTAGCGCTCGAGGACCTGGTGTACGAGGATGCCGAAGCGCTGGTGCAGCGTCGACTCCGACGGGATGCGGAAGACCCGCGCGAACTTGTATCTAAGCGGGCAGCTGCGGTAGGTCTCGATGTCGGAGGCCGACAGCACCAGGCCCTCGCCGCGACGCGGCAGAAACGGCTCGAGCGACGGCTCGTGGCGCGCCGCGATGGCCTGGGCGCGAGCGCGGTCGTTGTGCTCGGCCGCCAGCAATGTCTCGTCCAGGGTCGAGGTCCCATAGATCTCCCGTTGCAGAGACGTGCACGCGGCCAGCAGCCGCGAGTTCAGGTCGGGCAGGGCGTCGGCGATGCTCTGCTCTGCGGGACGCTCGAGCAGCGCGGCGAGCTTGACCAGCTCGAGGTAGCGCACCACACCGTGGGAGATGTCCAGGTCCGTGTCCAGGCGCAGCTCGCCCAGGCGACCGCCGATTCGCGCGACATCCTCGAGCACCTCCTCGCGCATCAGGCGCAGCGTCGCGTGCAGCGTCTCAGCGGGCCCGAACAGCTCCTCTTCGCGCTCCTCCCACTCTTGGCCGAGCGCACGGCGCGCATCCTCGACAAACGGCGAGGGCCCCTGCAGCGCGCCGTCCTGCGAAGTTGCTGAGTAGGCGAGCACTAGACGCCTGGCGGTGCGGGTCATCGCGAGGTACAACAGCCGGCGCAGCCGCGCAGCGTCATCCTCGCGGGCGCCCAGCGGAGCCCGCTCATACAGCAGCTCCCCCGGCACCCACCCGTGCGAGGCCTCGCCCCGGTGGATACCCGGCATGCGCGCCGACTGCAGCCCCAGGACGTAGACATAGTCGAACTCGCATCCACGCGTGGATGACATGTTCATCACCTGCACCGTCTGTGGCATCAGCTCGACGGTCGTCTCGGGAAACGACAGGCCCGACTCGGAGATCGCCGCGAGATAGCCCGCGAGCTCCCGCGGCGTGGACTGGGGCGCGCGCCGCACGAAGCTGGTCGCGAGCTCTCCCAACCGAGCGAGGTTGACGAGTCTCTGCACCACCTCCGCCTGTGCCGCGAACAGCTGCTGGCGGCGGAGCCCGATGCGCTCGATCAAACGATGCACGAACAGGTCGGGACGCATCGTGTCGAGGCCCGCGACCGTCTCTCGGTAGAGCTTCAAAAAGCCGTGGATGCGCTCGCGCGCCTCCGGCGGGATCTGCGGCGACTCGGTCGCGCCGACCAACGCCGAGATCATGTCCAGCTTGCGACGGCGCGCGATCTGGATCACCCGTGCGAGGTCGACCTGCCGCAGCTCGATCGGCGGCCTGGCCAACGCCCGCACCACCGCGCCAGCGTCGCGTGGATCGATCAGCAGCCGCATCCAGGCGAGCACGTCGCGTACCTCGGAGCGCTCGAAGAAGGCGCTCGCGCCGAGCATCCGGTAGGGGATCGCCCGCTCCTGAAGCGCCCCGGCGACGAGCTGCCCTTCGCTCGCGACAGACCTCACGAGGATCGCGATGCGCTCCGCGGAAACCGCCTGGCTGCCGATCAGCAGCTCTATCTCCGCCGCGACGCTCTGCGCCTGGGTGCGCTCGTTGGCGCAGCGCCAGAAGCCGACCTCGCCATCCTCCTCAGGCGGGCCCTCGTACTCGACCGACAGAGCCGTCTGGGCGACCGCTCCCGCCGCGGCGAGGATCCTCGGCCGGGAGCGAAACCCGCTCGTCAGCGAGACAACTGGCGCTTCGGGATAGCGCGCGCGGAATTCGTCCATGTTTCTCGTGGCTGCCCCCCAAGAGCGTTCGATCGCCTGGTTCTCATCGCCCGCCACGATGACCTCGCCGTGTTCGCAGACCAGCAGGTCGATCAGCTTCACGGCGGCAAAGCTCGCATCCTGGAAGTCGTCCACGAGGACGTGTCGGTAGCGCTCTGAGACGCGCGCCCGCACGGATGGGCTCGAGCCCAACAGCGTGCAGACCCGTATCAGCAGCTCCCCCGCGTCCGGGGTTCCGCGTTCGGCGAGCATCCTGTCGTGATCGAGATAGAGCTTTGCGAACTCGCGCTCCTGCGCGGCGTCCGCGCCCTGCTTGGCGGCCCAGGCGACGTAGCGCTCGGCGTCGATCAGTTCACCCTTGAGGCGATCGATCCGTTCGACGAAGCTGACCATCAGCTCCGAGGGGCGGCCGCGAAAGTCGTGGCGGGCGAGCGTCAGCTCGTCGATGCGCTCAAGCAGCATCGCCACACGGTCGGCGCGCGTGGCCATCACGAAGAATGGGTCGAGTCCCGCCTCGAGCGCCTCGGCCGCCAGCACGCGCGCGCATAGCGCCGGCGGCGTGAGCACCGATAGCTCCTCGTAGCCCCGCGTCAGCGAATCCTCCAGGCGGGTGCGGATGTCCTCGGCGGCGGGGGGCGAGACGCTCAGCAAGAGCACATTCTCCGGCGGGAGATCATGATCCACCAGCCACTCAAACCGCGCGATCAAGGTGCTGGTCTTGCCGGTCCCGGGCGCCCCCCGCACGAGCAGCGGCCCGCCCGCGTGAGCGACGACTTCGCGTTGGGTATCGGAGAAACCGTCGAGCAACGAGCGCACGAACGTAGGATATGCGCCCGCGAGGTAGCCATCGTCGGTATCGCCTTGGCGGCGGCATGTAGCCGACACGTGGATAGGCTCCATGGATGGACAGAATCGACTGGACGCTCGCGCAGCGGGTCGGCGAGCTCATCGCCGGCACCGGGCCAGCTGAGCGGATCTTCGCCGAGGCGGCGCAGCCGCTGGCGGAGGACTTCGCCAAACGGGTGAGCGAATACACGGGTCTGGCGCTTCCCATGGAGCTTCCGCCACTGGAGGCGGTCGACCGTCCCGAATGGATAGCCGCGAACCTCTCCTCGATGCGCCCGCTGATGGAGAAGGTCGCTGAGCGCATGCAGCACAACTCGCGTAAAGCGCCGGCGAAGCTGCCCCAGGGGTGGGCGCTCGGGCTGCCGGAGGCGATGCGCGTCGCCTCCGGCCTGATGCTGGGAGCGCAGGTTGGCGCGATGGCCGGCCTGCTGTCGCAGCGCGTGCTCGGCCAGTACGAGCTCGAACTGCTCGAGCCCTCGACCAGTCCGCGCCTGCTACTGGTGGCGCCAAACCTCGCGCAGGCAGCGCAGCGAATGCAGGTGCAGCGAGACGAGCTGCTGAACTGGGTGACGATCCACGAGATCACGCACGCCATCCAGTTCTCGGGGGCACCGTGGCTGCGAGGCCATCTGGCTGCGATGATCGAGGAGCTGCTGGATGGACTCGATGTTTCCGTCTCGCTGCGCCAGATGCTGCGTCTCCCCAGCGCCGGCGAGGTGCGGGAGCTGGCCGACCTGCTGCGCCGCGGTGAAGTTCTGCGAGTGGCGCTGGGCAGGGATCGCTGGCTGCTGCTGGAGCGTATGCAGGCGACGATGTCGCTCATCGAGGGGCACGCCGAGCATGTGATGGATGCAGTCGGCGCAGAGGTGCTGCCGTCGCTCACGCGTCTTCGCGGCGCCCTGCAGGGCTACCGCGAGAGCGCCGGCCTGCCGTGGCGGATCGTCGCGCGCCTGCTGGGACTGGACATGAAGATGCGCCAATACGACGTGGGCAAGCGCTTCTGCGACGAGGTGGTCGCGCAGGCGGGGCCGCAGGCGCTGTCGCGCGCGTGGGCCTCGCCTGAGAACCTGCCGACCGCGGCCGAGTTCGAGGCTCCCCATGCGTGGCTCGAGCGCGTGGGCCACAACTGATACGAACATCTATTCGTATCTAAAAAGGCACGTTCTCCTGTATTTACAGGTCTTTTTCGGGCTTGTGTACTCCTGATGTAACTATTGCGCCGTAGGGGTGTACAAACTGGTGTTCGAGGGTATACTTCGAGACCAGAACATATGTACTAGCTTCCTTCGCTAGGCGAACAGGAGACACGACCCTGATGGCAACTGCCGAGACCACTTCTTCCCCCACCCGAAAGACGCCCGCGCGGGCCGCGTCAAAGCGCTCCAGCGGCGCCGCCAAGAGCACGAGCGCCCGCACGCGTCGGCCGACCAGGGCGCGCACCAGCACCCAGGTCAAGAGGGCCAGCACCGAGACCAAGACCGCAGCACGCAGCACGACCGGCCTAGTTGGCGACTACGCCGAGCGAGCGGTGCTGATCCCCGTTGGCGCAGCACTCATCGCCCGTGACCGTGTCGTTGAGGTGATCACCACCTACTCCAGCCCGGCGAAAGCACAGACGCAGCTGCGCAAGTTCGAGCGTCGTGGCAACACCGCCCGCAACCGCTTGGAGCGCGAGGTCCGCAAGACGCGCACGCGTTTCGAGCGTGAACTCCGCCAGCGTCGCGGCCAGCTCGACAAGCGGCGTGAAGCAGTCGCCAAGAGCATCTCTACGCAGGTCGAACAGACCTCATCGCAGGTGCAGGGTCGCCTCAAAGATGGTGCCGAGTTCGTACAGGAGCGTGTGCTTCACCGCGCCTAGCGCACCCCAGGAGCTTTGCCCGCCCGGGTCAGGAGAGCCCGGCACAGCGGGTGAGTCTGTCGGCCTCATATTCCGCCGACAGTAGAAGGACCTCTCCTCCCTCAGCCAGCGGGGCGGCCCCCACCGCCCCGCTGGCCCTTTAAAGACAGCCATCGCCGGGTTTGGGGCCCTCGTGAAAGCGAGCGTGAAAGGATGGCGTCGCGTCCCAGAGTTCTGAGCCAGCGCCGGAGTCGAGCAGGAGGTTTGTCAGAATGACCGTGGTGCCCACTGAGCAAGAGATCCTCGAGTCGCTGAAGGTCGTCATCGATCCGGAGTTGCGTCGCTCGATCGTCGAGCTGGAGATGGTTCGCTCGATCGCCGTCAGCGACAACGGCGTGGTGGATGTGACCGTGTCGCTGACGACAGCGGGCTGCCCCATCCGTGGGCACTTCCAGACCTCCGTCGCCCAGGCAGTCTCGGCCCTGGAGGGCGTGAGCCACGTGAACGTCTTCTTCGACGTGCTCTCCGACTCCGAGAAGATGGCGCTGCAACAGAAGCTCGGGCGCGGCGGGCTGCCAGACGGGGCGCTCGCCCAGGTGGCCAACGTGATCTGCGTCGGCTCGGGCAAGGGCGGCGTCGGCAAGTCGACGTTGACAGCGAACCTTGCCGCCGCGCTGGCGGGCGCCGGCAAGCGCGTAGGGATCCTGGATGCCGACGTCTGGGGCTATTCGATCCCGCGCATGTACGGGCTGGGGGCCACCCGCCCGCCGGTCTCGGCGCAACGCAAGATAGTGCCGCTCGAGTCCCATGGCGTGAAGGTGATGTCGATCGGCTTCTTCGTCGAGGAGGACGCCGCGGTCGTCTGGCGCGGGCCGATGCTGCACAAGGCCCTCTCGCAGTTTCTGCAGGACGTTGAATGGGGGATGCTCGATTACCTGCTGATCGATCTGCCGCCGGGCACCGGCGACGTCTCGATGACGCTCGCCCAGCTGCTGCCGCAGGCGCAGTTCGTGATCGTCACTACGCCGCAGCCGACCTCGCAGAAGGTGGCACGCCGAGCCGGCGAGATGGCCCATAAGGTCAACCTCGAGATCTGTGGTGTGATCGAGAACATGTCGGGCTTCATGACGCCCACGGGCGAGCGCTATCAGATCTTCGGCGAGGGCGGAGGCCAAGAGCTCGCCGACGAGCTCGACGTACCGCTGCTGGGCAAGGTCCCTCTCACGATACCGCTGCGCGAACACTCAGACGGCGGCACGCCGCTTGTGATCGAGGATCCTGATGATCCCGCGGCGCAGGCGATCGATCAGGCCGCGCGCGGCCTGATCGCCGCCACGCCCATGAGCCTACCGGTGCTGTCTGTGCAGGACTCATCGCCAGCCCCCGCGGCGCCGGCCGCTCCGGCTGGCATGTCGCTGCCGATGGCCTAAGGCGCCTGCCGGAGCGCTCAGTGATGGTGCGAGGCGGCGTTCTGGCCATGCTGGTCTGACTGGAACGCGTGCGCGCAGTGCTCTGAGCAGAAGTAGAGCTTCCTGCCGGCGATCTCCCGCCGGATCGCCTTGGCCTTGTCAACCCTCATGCCACACACCGGATCGCTCGCGCCTCTGCTGACGGTCAGTGCGAACAGTCCAACGAATATGAGCGTGCCGAGAGCATTTGTGTACAGCTTGTAGTCGACTTTGACCTGACTGAAGATGTCCGCTCGCGTGGGGTGCGCATGCGGTATCAAGCCGAGCGCGCTGAAGAGACCCTCGACCGCTAGTGCCGCCAGCACCATCGTCACGAACATCAAGGCGACGACCCTCAGGGCAAACTGCCAGCCGTAGTACTTGCGGTAGATGAGGACGATGGGCACGACGATCAGGTCGGCAAAGATGAACGCGATCACGCCCGCGAAGCCGATTCCACCAGACCACAGCACCGCCGCGAGGGGAATGTTGCCGACCGAGCAGACGAAGCTGAGAACCGCGATCAGCGGGCCGACGAGCACGTTCTCTGCCAGCTTCACGCCGGCGGGGGCGTGCGTTATGAAAAGCGCGCTAAAGAAACCGTTGCCAAGCTGTCCGATGAACCCCGCGAGCAGCAGGCCGAGGGCGATCTCCTTGTAGAGCATCAACCAGTCGTTACGGAAATTGTGCGCAACATCCGACCACGCCGCCAGCGACGTCAGTCGCTCGCGCAGACTCGCACTCGTCCCCGTGGAGTGATGCTGGTGGCCCGTGTCCGCCGCGCGCGCATGCGCACGAGCCTGCTCCTCGAGGCGCTTTGAGACGAACAGACGCAGCAGGCCGCTCATCACGATGATCAAAATCAGACCGCCGAGGAACTCCGCCAGCGTGAACTGCCAGCCGAGCAGAACCCAGATCACCACCCCAAGCTCCACCACGAGGTTGGTCGAGGCGAATTGGAAGGCGAGTGCCGCGGCCGCCGAGGAGCCCTTCTGGAAGAGGCTCTTGGCGATCGCGATCGCAGCGTACGAGCAAGACGACGACACTGCGCCCAGGCCGGTGGCGTATGCAAGCGGGCGCGGGCCCGCGCCGCCGAGGGCCCGCTCAATTCGCCCGCGCGGGACCCACGCCTGCACGATCGCCGAGATGGCGAACCCCAGCACGAGCGCCCACCACACCTGCCAGGCCATCAACAGGGCGTCCTTGAAGCCGCCGCCGATGACGTGCAGCACGCCGCTCACAAAACAAGCCTCATGCTGGTATTTGCTCGAAGCCCCAAGCTCGTGTCCAGGCCGACCCTTGCGTGGAGCTTGCACGCGACGGCCACGCCCGCCCGCTCGCCCTGGCGCTCGATGTACTCAAAGCACCTGGCCATGCCAGCTGCGAGCGCCCATAGGCCCTTATCCACCATCTCCACTAGTATACCCCCACCGGGTATCCTGGGAGTGAACGCCAAGCCAACGCCCGCGCAAGGCGCGTCGCTACCCGCGAGCCGCTGGGTGCGCGCGGGTAGCGATATTCGCGGAATGCTCGAGGAAGAGCGCTACTGCCTCGAGGTCCTTTCGCCGGGCGCCACAGCGCGAAAAGCGAGCCCCAGAGCTCGCGCTGGGGCTCCTCGCCGGGACCAGCCATCCACGCATCTTCGTGCGCAGCGCCCGGCGGCGCGGCGCCCGCACCGCCGGGTTTGCCACGACGTGACGTTGCTGCTAAAGCGCGACTGAACGTCGCCCTCGCGCGTCTTCGCCCAGCGAGCGACGAGCACGAGGTGAGCTTTCGCTACTTCGTGTTGGCGAAGTAGTCGGCGTTGATCTGCCCGTACTTCTGCCACTCCTCGGGCAGCTGGTCCTCGGCGAAGCAGGCATCTACGGGGCAGGCCTCGACGCAAGCGTCGCAGTCGATGCACTCCTCCGGGTCGATGTAGAGCATTTCGGCGGCGTCGTAGCCGGGCTCGTCGGGCGTGGGATGAATGCAGTCAACAGGGCAGACCTCCACGCAGGAGTTGTCCTTCGTGCCAATACATGGCTCAGCGATCACGTAGGCCATTCGCTTCTTTCCTGGTTCGTTTTCTGGGTTTCAGAGGAGCAACGCTCATTTTACGGATCGCGGCGCGCGAACAGGTCGCAGCCGACTTTCGCTAGCGTTGAGCGCCATGCTGCTGCTGACCGGCGCCACCGGCCTCGTGGGCTCTGCGCTCCTGCCCCGGCTACTGGAGCAGGAAACGCAGGTGCGCTGCCTGGTGCGCGACCCCAGACGCCTTGGCGCCGATCGCGTACGGGTCCAGATCGCCCTCGGCGACCTCACTGACCCGCCCTCGTTTCGCAATGCGATGCGCGGCGTGCACACCGTGGTCCATCTGGCGGGATCTATCCGCGACCAGCCACGCGGATCGATCGAGGAGCTCAACGGCATCGCGACTTGGCGCATGGTCGAGGCCGCTCAGCGCTCGGGCGTCGAGCGGTTCCTTTTCGTCTCGGCGCTCGGCGCCAGCACACACAACCGCGCCCGCTTCTTTCGCGCCAAGGCGCTCGCCGAGCAGGCGGTGCGCGAGGCCGACATCGGCTCTATCGTGCTGACCCCCTCGACCATCTACGCCCCGGGCGAGGGCTGGCTTCGCGTGATGGAGCGGCTTGCGGTGCTCCCGGTGATACCTCTCCCCGGCGCAGGACGCGCCGTCTGCGAGCCGATCTGGGCGCAGGACGTGGCCGAGTGCCTCATCGCCGCGCTGCGCAGCGGCGAGGGGCGGGCAGACCCGATCGAGCTGGCCGGGCCGCAGAGGCTCACCTACAACGAGATCGTGCGCCTGCTCGCGCGGGCATACGGGCGGTCGCGACCGCTGCTGCACATCCCCACGCCGGTCGTCTCGCGCGCCCTGCGCCTGCTGCAATCTGTGGGCGGTCAGCGCACCTTCGCGACGTGGGAGGAAGTAGAGCTGCTCGAGGTCTCCATGATCTCCCAGCGCGGGGCTGCTGATGCTGAAGGGCTGGGGGTCGTGCCCAAGCCGATGTCGGCAGTACTCGCCTCTTCCTAGGAAACCGGCGCTCGCCGCTCGGCCCACGGCGCGACCGCTTCAAGCTGACCGGCGAGCGCCAGCAGCGTCGCCTCGCCGGCTGGACGTCCGACCAGCTGCACCCCCAGCGGCAAATCGTCGCTGCCTTGATAGAGCGGCACCGATACCGCCGGCTGGCCCGAGGCGTTGAAGATCGGCGTGAACGGGGTGAAGTAGCCCGAGCGCGTGAACGTCGACATCGGGTCGGGCGCCGCGGTATCGAGCGTCCCGATCGGCAGCGGGCGCTCAGCGAGCGCCGGCGTGAGCAGCGCGTCATACGGCTCCAGAAAAGCGACGAGCTGCCGGGTGAGCGCCTGCAGCTGCACCTCGAGTGCCAGGCCCTGGACGGAGTCGATGCTCTTCACCATCTGGAAGATCGCCCAGCTCATCGGCTCCATGTCGTCGGCCCTGGGCTCGCGTTTTGCGACCATCCCGGAGTAGAGGATCTCGAGGCCTATGTGGATCGAGAAGAGCGCTCCGAATAGCTCCGACAGGCCCGGGAGCTGCCACGGGGGATCGACCTCCTCGACCTCGTGGCCGAGTGAGCGCAGCAGCTCCGCCGCGTCGGAGACCGCCCCAGCGCAGAGCGGATCGACGGTCGCATCAGCGATCGGCGGCAGTGTCGTGGCGGCGATCCGTAGCTTGCCCGGATCGCGAGCCGCGGACGTCGCGAAGGACTGCGATGGTGGCGGCGCCCAGGTGGCATCCCCCGGCTCATAGCCGGCGAGCACATCGAGGATCGCGGCTGTGTCCGCCACCGTTCGTGTCAGGACGCCGTCGCACACGAGCGGCGAGTCGCCGAAGACGGGAGCGCCGGAGATGCGCCCGCGCGCTGGCTTCAGTCCCACGAGGCCGCAGCAGGCCGCGGGAATCCGGATCGAGCCGCCCCCGTCGTTGCCGTGCGCGACCGGCACCATCCCGGAGGCGACCGCCGCGGCCGAGCCGCCGGAGGAGCCGCCCGGCGTGCGCTCGAGATCCCACGGGTTGCGCGTCGGGCCGAACAGGCCCGCCTCGCTGACGGGAAGGATCCCGTACTCGGGCAGTGTCGTAGTGCCGACGACGATGAATCCGGCGTCCTTGAGGCGCCGCGTGACGTTGTGGTCGGAGTCCGCGACATAGTCGGCCATAAGCGAGCAGCCGAGCGTGATCCGAAGCCCGCTGACGGGCATGTTGTTCTTGATCGCGATCGGCACGCCCGCGAACGGACGCTCATCGCCCGGCTTCACTTCGTCGGCCGTCTTCAGGGCCCGCTCACCGTCGACGTCGACGAACGCGTTCAGCCGTGGACCAAGCTCCTCGATCCGCGCGAGCGAGATCTCCACCAGCTCGCGCGAGCCGATCTCGCCGGAGCGCACCATCTCAGCCAGCTCCAGAGCGGAGCGGAACATCAGATTGTCGTCAGACACCTCTTCCTCCCAAGGCAGTGGGGCGATTAGCCGCGACATATCGCGGTTTGGCTGCGCAGCCAAACCCTATGCGATCGTGCGACGGGCCGCGCACGATCCGTTGCTCGCCGCGTGAGCCCGCGAAGCCGATTCCTGCGACGATATCCCCCTGCCCAGAAGGCAGCCGGGCCGTTTCCGGTGCAACCCAGCGGGAGCGGCTCTCCACCGGTAATCGGAAAGCCAGAAAGCGAGTGCCATGAGCGAGGTTCAAACCGCACCCGAGGTCCGATCGGGCTTGGAAGGCGTCGTCGCCTTCGCCACCGAGATCGCCGAGCCCGACAAGGAGGGCGGCGCGCTGCGCTACCGCGGGGTCGACATCGAGGAACTAGTGGGGGCCGTCCCCTACGAGCAGGTCTGGGGCCTACTAGTCGATGACCGCTTCAAGCCCGGCCTGCCGCCAGCCGAACCGCACATGCTCACCGTGCGCTCCGGTGACCACCGCGTCGACGTGCAGTCTGCGCTGGCGATGCTCGCACCCGAGTGGGGCTTCGGCCAGCTGATCGACATCTCCGATGAGCAGGCGCGCGACAATCTCGCCCGCGCTTCGGTGATGGCGCTCTCGTTCGTAGCCCAGTCCGCGCGCGAAGCCGGGCAGCCGCCCGTGCCCCAGTCGGAGGTCGACAAGGGTGCCACGATCCCCGAGCGCTTTTTGATCCGCTGGCGCGGAGAGGCCGATCCTCGGCACTCCAAGGCGATCGACGCCTATTGGATCTCCGCCGCCGAGCACGGCGTCAACGCCTCCACCTTCACCGCCCGCATCGTCGCCTCCACCGGCGCGGATTGCGCTGCGGCGCTCTCCTCGGCGGTCGGCGCGCTCTCGGGGCCGCTGCATGGCGGCGCGCCGTCGCGCGTGCTGAAGATGCTCGACGAAGTCGAACGCTCCGGCGACGCCGAGGGATGGGTCAAGCAAGCGCTCGACCGCGGTGAGCGGCTGATGGGCTTCGGACACCGCGTCTACCGCGCCGAAGACCCCCGTGCGCGCGTGCTGCGGCGCACCTGCCGCGAACTGGGTTCCCCCCGCCTCGAGGCCGCCGAGGCGCTCGAGCAGGCGGCGCTCGCCGAGCTCACCGCACGTAAGCCCGACCGCGTGCTGGCCACCAACGTCGAGTTCTGGTCGGCGGTGATCCTCGATTTGGCGGAGATCCCGCCGGACCTGTTCACGCCGATGTTCACCTGCGCGCGCGTCGCCGGTTGGTCGGCGCACATCCTCGAGCAGAAGCGCGAGGGCAAGCTGATCCGCCCGACCGCCAAGTACGTCGGCCACGCCCCGCGGCCCGTCTCAGCTGTGCAGTAGCCGCTCGCGTATTCACGCGATCGGCAGAGCACCAACAGAAAGGGGGGCCGGCGTGACGCCGGGCCCCCTTTCTGTGAGTCCATCGACCGTCGACGCCCGCCGCCGAAAGGCGACGGGCGTAGCAGACGGCTGTCTACATCATCCCTGACATGTCGGGCATGCCACCGCCGCCGCCGGCACCTTCCTTCTCGGGTATCTCGGCGACGATCGCCTCGGTCGTGAGGATGTTCTTGGCGATCGACGCGGCGTTCTGAAGCGCCGAGCGCGTCACCATGGCGGGGTCGATAACACCAGCGGCGACGAGATCGACGATCTCGTTGGTCGCTGCGTTCAGACCTTCGCCGGCCTTGGCCTTGCGCACGTCGTTGACGACCACCGAGCCCTCCAGGCCGGCGTTCTCGGCGATCTGGCGCAGCGGCTCCTCGAGCGCCCGCAGCACGATACGCGCTCCGGTCTTCTCGTCATCGACGAGGTCATCGACCTTCACCGACTCTGAGGCCTGCAGCAGCGCGACACCGCCGCCGGGCACGATGCCCTCCTCCAGCGCCGCACGCGTGGCCTGCAGCGCGTCCTCGACGCGGTGCTTCTTCTCCTTCATCTCGGTCTCGGTGGCAGCACCGACCTTGACCACGGCGACGCCGCCGGAGAGCTTTGCCAGCCGCTCCTGCAGCTTCTCGCGGTCAAAGTCCGAGTCGGTGTTCTCGATCTCGCCCTTGATCTGGTTGATGCGCCCCTTGATCGCCTCGGTGTCACCCGCGCCGTCCACGATCGTGGTGTTGTCCTTCGCTACAACCACACGACGGGCACGCCCGAGCTGGGACACCTGGGTGTTCTCCAGCTTCAGGCCCATCTCCTCGGTGATCACCTCGGCTTTGGTGAGGATCGCGATGTCCTCGAGCATCCGCTTGCGCCGATCACCGAAGCCCGGCGCCTTGACCGCCACGCCCGTAAACGTGCCGCGCAGCTTGTTCACCACCAGTGTCGCGAGCGACTCGCCCTCGACGTCCTCGGCGATGATCAAGAGCGGCTTGCCCGACTGGATCACCTGCTCGAGCACCGGCAGCACGTCGCGGACCGAGCCGATCTTCTGGTTGGCGATCAGGATGTAGGGGTCCTCGAGGGTGGCCTCCATGCGGTCCTGGTCGGTGACCATGTAGGGCGAGATGTAGCCCTTGTCGAACTGCATGCCCTCGGTGAACTCGAGGTCCATGCCGAACGTCTGGCCCTCCTCGACGTTGACCACGCCGTCCTTGCCGACCTTGTCGATCGCGTCGGCGATCACGTCGCCGATCTCCTCGTCACCGGCGGAGATCGTCGCCACGCGGGCGATCTGCTCCTTGCCGGAGATCTCGGTCGACTGCGACTCGATGTTCTTGACGACGTCGTCGACTGCCTTCTCGATCCCGCGCTTGAGCGCGAGCGGGTTGGCGCCGGCGGCGACGTTCTTGAGGCCCTCGCGGACGATCGACTGCGCCAGCACCGTGGCCGTAGTCGTACCGTCGCCCGCCACGTCGTTGGTCGCGGTCGCGACCTCGCGGACAAGCTGAGCGCCCTGGTTCTGGAAGACGTCCTCGACCTCGATCTCACGCGCGATCGTCACACCGTCGTTGGTGATCGTCGGCGCGCCGAACTTCTTGTCGAGGACGACGTAGCGGCCCTTGGGGCCGAGTGTGACCTTGACGGCGTTGGCTACCGCGTCGACGCCCTGCTCGAGCGCCTTGCGGGCCTCAGCCTCGTACTTCAGTTCCTTATGAGCCATATAACTGGTTTCTCCTGGAAAGGGTTAGGACTGGACCTTGGCCAGCACGTCCGACTCGCGGAGGACGAGAAGCTCCTCGCCATCCACCTTGATCTCGGTGCCGCCGTACTTGCTGTAGAGCACCTCGTCGCCTTCAGCGACGTCGAGCGGAGTGCGCTTACCGGTGTCCTCGTTGACCTTGCCGTCGCCGACCGCGAGAACCTTGCCCTTCTGGGGCTTCTCCTTGGCTGTATCGGGCAGGACGATGCCACTGGCAGTGGTCTCCTCCTCCTCGATTGCCCGCACGATCAAACGATCGCCTAGGGGCTTGAGCTTCATCTATTCAACCTCCGGATTGGGAAGGAAATTGCCTGCTTAGTGGTTTGGCACTCTCAGGCGGAGAGTGCCAGTGATCACAGACTATAGCCGCTGTCTGGCGTCGATCAAGTGAAAATTTGGCACTCTCGTCATAGGAGTGCCAAGGATTTCCGCCGGACTGGAGCGAGGCTGGCCGCGGGACAGCCAGCGGGCGCCGGGATTGCTGGCCGGGGCCGCCTGGCGGCCGGGCGGGAACTTCGTTACACGGAGCAGGCCGCCAAACCCGCGCGTTCGACGTTATGGCCGCTGAGCGGCTAGTTCGTCACATGCGCTGCCAGCGACGGAGGCGCATGCGACGTTGTTCCCGGCCGGACCGGGAAGTTCGTTCCGCGCGCGATCGTTCCGCGCGCGAGAGAGTTCCGCGC
>JANWLE010000075.1 GCA_025451035.1 Solirubrobacteraceae bacterium | reverse complement strand
GGCGAGGCCGCTCGGCCACTACGATCTCGTGGTCGACTGGTTTGAGGTCTGGAGCCGCGACTACTGGCGCCATTATTTGGGCCGGATCGGAGGGTTGGTCGGCGCGCTCGTACAACGCCTCTGCGCAAGGGTCAACCAGCAAGCGTTCTGCTTCTCGGAGCTACATGCTCGCCGCCTGCGTCAGGAGGGCCTGAGGGACAGCGTCACTGTGTTGCGAGGGTTGTACGTTGGTTCCACAGAGCAGGTGTCTGCCAGAGAGCCCAATCCTCTAGTGCTGTTTGCCGGACGCCTGATCCCGGAGAAGCGCGTCACTCTCGGGGTCGCAGCCGTTGCCTGCGCCGCACAGCGGATCGAGGGGCTACAAGGCATCTTCTACGGCGACGGCCCAGAGCGCGAGGCGCTGTGCGCCGCCATCGCTCAGCACGAGGCGAGCTCGTTTATAACCGCTCCAGGCTTCGCCGGCGGCGAGTTGCTCGCAGCCGAAATGGCCCGGGCGCTGTGCGTGCTCTTGCCGTCCGAACGCGAGGGTTACGGCATGGTCGTTGTAGAGGCTTCGGCGCACGCAACACCGGCGGTGGTCGTCGCTGGCCCAGACAACGCGGCGGTGGAGCTCATTGAAGACGGAATCAACGGGGTGATCGCGTCAAGCGATGATCCTGACGTCATAGCCAAAGCCATCGTTCGGGTTCACGAGGCCGGGATGGCGATGCGCCACAGCACCGCTCACTGGTTTGCGGAAAACGCACAGCAGCTGTCGCTTGAGGCCTCTCTGAGGAGAGTGCTAAAGAGCTATGCGGAAGGAATCTCGAGACGCAGCGCCCGGCGGTAGCTTTCAAGCGTCATACGCGCAGTACGCTCCCACGTGAACAGCTGCGTGCGCTTCAGGCCGCGCTCGCGTAGGCGCCCGGCCTCGACGGTATCGGTCAGCAGACGTTCCAACGCTGCGGCGATGGCCGACTCGTCATTGGGATCGAATATCAGTGCCGCATCGCCCGCGACCTCTGGCAACGAGGAGGCCTTCGAGCACGCGACTGGCACGCCGCGCGCCATGGCCTCGAGCACGGGCAAACCGAACCCCTCATACAGCGACGGGTAGATGAAGGCGTCGGCCACCTGCCACAGCCCCTCAAGCTCCTCATCCGGAACCCACCCAAGGAAGCGAATGTCGTCCTCCACATCCAGAGCGCTGGCGCGCTCGCGCAAGTCCGCCTCGTGAGTCGTGACATAGCCGGGCAGGACAAGTAGTGGACGGCGGGCGGCGGGAATACGGGCCAGCGCACCAATCAGGGCGATTAGGTTCTTGTGAGGCCGCTTGGCCGACAGGCTGAGCACGACAGACCGCTCGCCGAGCCCCAAGCGCATCCGCAACTCTCGCTCCGGTAGTGGCTCGCTGCGCTCGAGGGCGCCGATGCCAAGCGGGACCACGTCGATGCGCTCGGCGGGGGTCCCCAGCAGCTCGACCAAGTCATGGCGCGTGCTGTCGGAATCCACGATCACCCGGTCGGAGCGGCGCACCGCGAGCGGCACGAGGACGCGCATGCCCAGGTCGCGCATGCCCGCGTGCGCCTCAGGGAAACGTGCGTAGATCAAGTCGTGGACCGTGACCACACGGCGAAAGCGCCCGCGCGCCGGCGCGGTGCTCGCGAGGCTGTGCACGAGGTCCACGCCGGCACGGGCGGCAAGGCGCGGCAGTAGCAGCTGCTCGCCACGCACCCACTGGACACGGTTGCGCGCGTTTACAGGCACAGTCACGGCAGGCAGCAACTCGCCCCAAGGGCCGTCTTTGGCGGCAGCCGCCTCGCGGTTGACAAACGCCGTGAAGTGCACATCGGGCGCGGCCTCGAGCAGAGCGGGTATCAGCTCGCGCGCGGCCACCTCCATGCCGCCGGTCTCACCTGGAACGAGGAAGATCAGGTTGAGGCCGATGTGCACCGAACGCAGCCGTCAGCAGTCAGAAAGCGCCCGCAGCGCCTGGCAGATCTCCTCGCGGCGAGGCCCGACGTCACCCGCGCGCTCGGTCAAAGCCGAGACCCTGACTCGTTGCAGATTGTCGAACGATGCCGCGCATTCCATCGGCATTCCCTCGCGCTCGTCGAGACGGACCTCCGTCGGGATATCGCGCACCGTGCGCGTGACCGGAGCCACGACAATGCTCGTCAGCACGGGCACCGCCTCCGAGCGCGTCACCACGAGCACCGGGCGGCGCTTCTCCTCTGTCTCTGCCCACCAGACCTCCCCCTGGCGTGGGGGGATCACCAGGGCTCCTCCTCGACAAGCGCCTTCGTGGCCGCGTCCAAGCCGGCCAGCTCATCCTCGGTCTGCGGAAGTCGCCTGTAAGCGTCGACGATCCTGGCGCCGATCTGTCTGCGCCGGTGCTGCTCGACCAGGCCCTCCAACCCCAGACGCATGGCCTCGGAGCGGCTGGCCACCACGCCCGCCGCGATCATATGGTCGACCTCAGCCACCAGCGTGTCATCAACACGTGCAACGAGTTGTGTCATGCGATTAATATAGCGTACTGCATTGCAGAGATGACGACGGGCTATGCGAGCATCCGCTCGCTGACAGGGAGCCACGAAAGTCCTGAGCATGTGCAACGCTCTCGCCAGCTTGAGCGAGAGATCACCACTGACGATCGGCATTGACGCACGCGGGGCCACCGAGATAGCGGCAGGCCGCGGGCGCGTCGTGCGAGAGCTGCTGCGAGCGCTCGCCGCGCGCGAGAACGACGAGCATCGTTACATGCTCTACGCACGGCTCCCTTGGAGCGACCCAGCACTGGAACGAGAAGGGGGGCTCGACGGGCGCTTCCGATGGAAGCTGATTGACGCCCGCAATCCGCTCTGGCATCTGCTCGCCGCGCGTGCTGGCAGCCGCGAATGCGACGTCTTCTTGTCGGCCAACTCTTACCTGACCACTTGGTTTGCCCGCATACCGTCCGTGCCGATCATCTACGACCTTGTGACTTTCGATCGAGCGCTGCAGCCAAACCGCCAGTCTGCGGTGATCGAGCGAATAACGCTCCCACCTGCCGTCCGGCGCGCGACGGCCTTCCTGGCCATCTCCCAAGCGACGGCCAACGACCTTACCAGGCGCTTTCCGACGGCCACCGGACGCACGAGCGTGGCACTGCTCGGCAACACGCCGGCACTCGCATTGAATCTTGATCCCGCCGAGGCGGCAACTCTGCCAGCCCCGGGCTTCGTCCTGTCTGTCGGCACACTCGAGCCACGCAAGAACCTTCCCCGTCTGGTGGCAGCCTACCGCGGACTGGAGGAGAAGCTTCGACGCACACATCCGCTCGTCGTAGTCGGCGCCGTCGGATGGCAGACCGGAGAGACGCTTCAGGCGCTGCGGTCGCTGGGCGACGGGTGCATGATGCTCGGACACATCTCCGATGCGGCGCTGGCCGAGCTGTACCGCCGGTGCGCGGTGTTCTGCTACCCCTCGCTCGGAGAGGGCTTCGGCTTGCCCGTGCTCGAGGCGATGGCGGCCGGTGCCGCGGTGCTCACGTCGAATACCTCCTCGCTGCCGGAGGTCGGCGGCGACGCCGTCGCATACGCCAATCCCTACGACGTGGATGGCATCAGAGCACAGATCGCAAGCCTGCTGACCTCGCCAGAGCGTCGCACCGAGCTGGGAGAGCACGCCCGCCAACGCGCGACACAGTTCTCCTGGGCGCGCTTCGCACAGATCACCGTGGAGACGCTCGAGCGCGCGTCGCGCAGAGATTGAGCCTCAGCCCGCGCGGGCGTGCTCAGGGAGAGATGCTCCAGGCACCTCGGCATAGAGCTGCCACACGATGCCGCCACTCCCCAGACCGACGCCCCAGCTTCAGCATCGGCCTCACCCCGCCGCCGCCGCCAGACTTTCGCCTATGTGGTGGTTGACGACGGCGATGTGCATTGGGGAGAGCCCGCGCTGACGCAGTGCCGGTGCTGCGACTGGCCCAAGGCAAGCGGCTTTCGCGCGACCGGTAGACGCCGACGGTCAATATCCTCTGTCTGAATGGTATCCGCGCTCCCGGCTGATCGTGATCCGTCCGTGGCCGATTCGTCGCTGGATCCGCCGACGGACATCCTCGATACCACCGATGCAGGGCCGGCTGTGATCCGCAGCAGCCTGCTGCGGATCGGCGGTTACGGGATTGGCACTTTGGCCACGGTGGCCTCAAGCGCCGTCGTCATCCGCCATCTCGGCCTGGTCGACACCGGACACTTCACTACGGTCACAGCGCTGGTTACGATCATCCTGACCGTCAGCGACCTGGGACTCACCGGCATTGCTGTGCGCGAGTATGCCTCCGGACCGAGACCTGATGGGCAGCGATTCCTGCGCAATCTGCTTGGGATTCGAATGACGATCGCGTTGGGCGGACTGGTGTTCGCCGTGCTCTTTGGGTTGCTCGTCGGCTACCCGACAGTGATGGTTGTGGGGACCGTCATCGCCGGAGGCGGCATGGTTCTGCTCGTCGCACAAGACGGCTGCTCGATTCCACTGCAGGTCGGTTTGCGCTTCGGCTGGGTTGCTGGACTTCAGCTCGCCATCCAGGTCGGCGTCGCAATCGAGGCCGTGCTGCTCTCGCTTGCCGGCGCCGGGCTACTGCCGTTCTTCACATTGCAACTGCCGATGGTGTTTCCCGCTCTCATCGTGACGATGGTGGTTGGGGGCCACGACTCCCGTCTTGTCCCCAGCATCGACTTGCGCGAATGGCGCACTATGGTTGGCCGGATCCTGCCTTACTCAGCCGCTGTGGTGCTTTCGGTCGTCTACTTTCAGATTGCCCAGATCATGGTCTCGGTTCTTTCAAGCGCCCGTGAGACCGGCTACTTCGGCGTGTCCTTTCGCGTGCTGGTGGCGTTTACCGCGCTTCCGCCGTTGCTGGTCTCCACATCGCTGCCGCTGCTTGCTCGCGCCGCCCGCAACGACGACGAGCGCTTTGACTATGCGAGTCGCAGACTTGTGGAGACGATGCTCCTCGCCGGTTGTGGCGTCGCTCTCGGTTTGTTCCTCGGGGCCGCGTTTGCGGTGCCATTGATCGCTGGCTCCGGATTTGCGCCTTCTGTTGATGTGGTGCGTATCCTGGCCTTCGCGCTGCTCGGGACTTTTGTCATCGGTGCACGCGGCTATGGACTGCTCTCGCTGGACCGCCTGCGGGCAATGCTTGTCTGCAACGCGATCGCACTGGCGATCGTGGTGGCGGCCGGGGTGCCGCTGATCAGTGCGTACGGGGCCACCGGAGCAGCGATCGCGATGGTCGCGGCCGAGTTGACGCTGGCCCTCTGCTACGAGTGGTCCCTCTCTCGCACGCGGCCCGAGCTGCGGCTCGGACCCGGCTTCGTGTTGCGGGCTGGCACGGCGACCTTGCTCGCGGGTGCCGTAGCGGTCGCTCTGGAGGTTAGCCCTCTGGCCTCGGCGCTACTCGGGTCGGCGATCTACGTCGCGGCTCTGTTGGCGTTCGGGATCATCCCCGCGGAGATCCGCCAAGCGCTGTTCCGCCGTCGCCGCCCCGCCGCGTGAAAGGTGATCTGATGGTGAATGCTGAGTCACAGTCGTACGGTCAGTTTGGCGAGGATCGAATCTTGCAGGAGATCTTTGGCGACCGGGCGGAGGGGTACTGCGTTGAGATCGGCGCCTACGACGGCCGCAGTGGGAGCGCGAGCTATCTATTCGAAAAGCGGGGCTGGCATTGCCTCTTGGTCGAGCCAATTCCCGCTCTCGTCCAAGAGATCCGCAAACATCGCGCCTGCACTGTCGTCAACTGCGCGGTGAGCGACAAGGAGGGTACGGCGACCTTCTTCGTCGCCGAGAATGTCGAGGAGATGTCAACTCTCGATCTCACTCCGGATCGTCTCGAGTGGATCAAGCAGGTAGGCGGGGCTGTCAAGGAGATAACGGTCCGCACCGCCACGCTCGACAGTCTGCTCGCCGAGGCAGCGTTTCCCGAGATTCAGTTCATCACGATCGACGTCGAGGGCCATGAGATGGAGGTGCTCGAGGGCTTTACGCTCGAGGCGCACAGGCCACGGATCGTGATTATCGAGGACAACTCGGCGAGCGACGATCCGCGCTCCTCTGGTGGCGATCCGCGAGTGGGAAGACACATGTCCGAACATGGGTATGTGCATTTCCGTCGCACCGGCGTAAATGAGTGGTATGCCCATGAATCCGACACGGAGCTCGTGCGACCCGACGAGATCAGGAGATTCCAACGGGCGAAGGTGCGCCAGCGTTGGGAGCGCCGAGGCAAATTCCTCAGCAACCGCATTGCCACTCGTGTCGGGGCTTACCTACCGATACCCGTCAAGCGACGCCTGAGACAGCCGTTCGACTATCTCCGGTCCAAGGGCTGGCGACGGTAACGCGGCGATGCGACTCTCCGTGTGTATTCCGACCTACAATTTTGGTGCGTTTATCGGCGAGACGCTCCAGAGTATCTCTGCGCAACTCCAGGACGGCGTCGAGATCGTCGTGCTCGACGGCGGTTCGACCGACGACACCGCCGAGGTCGTAGGTGGGTTCGCGGAGCGCTACCCGCAGATCCGCTATCACCGCCGGCCCGAGCGAGGCGGGATCGACCGCGACATGGCGCGCACCGTCGCACTTGCACGCGGCGAGTACTGCTGGCTGTTCGGCGCCGACGACCTGATGCGGGAGGGCGCCTTGGCGCGAATGCTGGCCCGGCTCGACGGCGGCGCCGAGCTGCTGCTGTGCGGGGTCACATACTGCTCCTTTGAAATGGAGCCGCTGCGCGAGGGCGAGATCGCGCAGATCCCCGAGGAGACCCGCTTCGACTTCTCCATACGCGAGGAGCGGCTCGGCTACTTCGCGCGAGCGAGCACGACCCTCGCGTTCTTCAGCTTCCTCGGATCGATCGTGTTCAACCGCGAGCGATGGGAGGAGATCGGGCTCGAAGAGCGATTCGTCGGCAGCCTGTTCGCTCACGTGGGGCGGCTGTTCGCGATGATCGCGCAGGGTGCCACATTCGACTACCTGCCCGACTCCTATGTGCTCACGCGTGGCGGCAACGACTCCTTCATGGACCGCGGGATCGTCAACCGCTACGCCAAGGTGATCGACGGCTACCACGATCTCGCCGCGACCTACTTCGGAGCCGACAGTGATGAGGCCGCCCATATTCGCCGAGTGGTGAGGGCGGAGTTCCCGCTGTGGCTGGCGCTCGAGAAGCGCTACGCGCTCGCCCGTGAGCAGCCCGAGGAGTTGGCCGAGCTGCGTCGGATCGCCCGCCGGGCCTATAGCGAGGAGGGCTGGCGCTACCGGCTCTACCGCGCGCTCTACGACCACACCCCGCACAGCGGGTTCGTGGCGGCGCGCCATTCGATGCGTGCGCTGCGTGCCGCCCGAGCCTCGCCCGGCTCTCACCGCGCTGAGCCGAGCTCCTCATAGGCGGCCACAGTTGCCCGCGCTGTCTCATCCCAGCTGAAGCCGGACACCACCTCGGCGCCGCGCTCAATCAGCTCCTCGCGCAAGGTCTCGTCGGCCGCCACACGCCACATCGCATCCCGCAGTCCCTTCACGTCGCCAGGATCGACGAGGATCGCCGCGCCCTGTGCGACCTCGGGTATCGAGGAGCTGTTGGAGGCGATCACCGGCGTCCGGCGCGCCATCGCCTCCAACACCGGCAGCCCAAATCCCTCATAGCGACTTGGGAATACGAGCGCGGTGGCGTGGCGGTACTGCTCGACCAGCTCCTCTTCGCCGACGAAGCCAAGCCACCGTACGCCGCTCTGGTCGCGACGCGCGTCGTGGACGGGCGAGGCGGAGTTCGCGCCGACGACGCGCAGCTCGTAGCCCTCTACCGACTTGACCGCCTCGAGAACGACAGCGAGGTTCTTGCGCTTCTCGGTGCCGCCGACGAACAGGAAATAAGGCTCCTTGGAGGATGGCGCAGGGTCGAGCGGTGGTCCGCCGAGGTAGGCGACGCGGATCTTGGCGCGCGGGATGCCGAGCACCCGCTCGATGTCGGTGAGAGCGCTCTCGGACAGCGTCAGGATCAGATCGGCGCGGCGCACCGCCCGCCGTTCTAGCCAGTCATAGGGATAGGGCAGGCGATAGCCGGGCACCACCCAGCGGATCGCGTCCAGCAGGTTGACGATGACAGGACAGCTGGGCGAGAAGGGAGGGCCGGCCGGGTGCAGATAGTGCAGGACATCAACGCGGTCACGTGCCGCGGCCACCGGGGGCACGGTCTGATCCCACAGCGTGAGCGCCGCCCGCGAGCCGCGCAGCGCGCGGGAGCGTCGAGGGCGAAAGCGAGTACCGAGCGGCGGAACTTCGTTCCAGGTCGGCGTGTAGACGAAATATTCGTGCTCGTCCTCCCGGCGGTCGAGCGCCTGCAGAAGGTTGACGGCGTAGGTGCCGAGGCCAATCGGCTCGCCCAAGAAGCGAGCGACCAAGCCGATCCTCACGGCCCGACCACGCGCACCTCGGGCAAAGGCACGATGAAACGCCCTCCCCCTTGCAGGAACTCCTGCTCGCGTTCGAGGAACTCATCCAGGAAGTGCCAAGGCAAGGCCAGGTAGTAGTCGGGCTTCATCGCACGCGAGTCCTCCTCGCTGATGATCGGGATCTTCGTGGCGATCGTCTCCGAGCCCCACTTGTCGGGATTACGGTCGGCCGCCGCCTCGATCAGGCCGCTGTCGATCCCGGCGTACTGGAGGATCGTGTTGCCCTTCGTGGAGGCGCCGTATACGTGGATCCTCTTGCCTTCGCCGTGCAGCTTTTGGCACATAGCAAGCAAGTCGTCACGGACTCGCTCGGCACTGAGACGAAACGCCTCGTAGGGCTCGGGCGAGTCGAGCGCGAGCTCGAACTCCTTGATGCGCAGCTTCATCAGGGCGTCAAGCTGTTCGGGCGTGCGCTCATGCTGGCCGGCGTGGCCTATGTACAGACGAACCGAGCCGCCGTTGATGTCGTTGAGCTCGGCGGAAACGACCTCAAGGCCCTCTTCGCCGATCAGCCGCTCGATCACCGCAAGCGAGTAGTACTCGAGGTGCTCGTGCACGATCGCATCGAACGCATTGGCTTCGAGCATCATCGGCAGGTAGTGCAGCTCGATCACCCATATGCCGCGCTCGGCGAGCGCGGCGGCAACGTCAGCGACGAACGCGCGGGGATGCTCGAGGTCGTAGAACATCGCGATGCTCGTGATCGCCTTGGCCTTCTGGTCCGGGCGTCGCCGCCGCAGAGCCTCCCCCGAGAAGAAGTCGTTGACGACCTCATAGCCCTTCTCGATCGCGTACCGCGCCACGTCGGACGGGTCAAAGCCAAGGTAGCGCAGGCCCTCCGTTTGGTAGCCGTCGAGCAAGGTGCCGTCGTTGCAGCCGATGTCCACGACCAGGTCGCCGGACTCGAGCGGCACAATCGCTTCGACTCCGCGCGCGATGCCGTGCAGATTCTCGGTCATCGTGCGGTTGACGCCGCTGCGATACCAGTAGGAGCTGTAGAGGATCGAGCCGGGAACCGTGTGCTTGGTCTGGATCAGGCCGCACGCCTCCTGGTCCCGGGTCATGTCGCAGCGCACCAGCTCCATCGGGATCGCGCGCTCGACCGGCTCCTCGCCGCCGGGATCGGCGAACGCGCCAGCGATGCGTTGATTTCCGAGCGAGAGCACGGGCGCCAGGTGCTCGCAGTCGCAGATGCGGCACGTCGTGCGCGTGATCAAGCTCGTACGTGGTGCGGGTTTGCGGATACTCACATCGTCCTCCGTTATGTGCGGTCGAGGCGGCACTATTCCATAAACGACACCACCTCTAGGGCATCATGCGACCTGCGATGTCGTACGGGTAGACGTACACCGTGAGCGGGCCGATCTGCTGGACGGCTGTGGGATTGCCCAGGCTGGGGGTGGGCGCCGACGAGACCGGCTGGGTGGCGTCGGAGATCAGGAACGTGGGCTGGCGGGGACGGGGCGTGTACCAGGAGGTGATCATGTGCAGGTAGGACCAGCACAGGTTTGGAGCACAGTCCTGCACTGGGTAGGCACGGATGCGCATTTTGGTGTCCCACATGATCGGCGCCCCATCCCAGTAGTTGGCGTAGCCAAGCGATAGGTGCTTGCTGTCGAGGTAGCGCTCGACCTGGTGGTAGAGGCTGTAGCTCGCGG
>JANWLE010000074.1 GCA_025451035.1 Solirubrobacteraceae bacterium | reverse complement strand
CGGGCTCTTGAAGCTCTGCCAGGCGTGGCTGACCGCGTGCGGTCCGCCCGCCGCGACGAACACGCCCGCCGCGACGGCCACGACCAGCGCAGTGAGCCCCGCCCGCGCGAGGCGGCCACGCGCCAGGCTCGAGAGCGTGCGCCTGGAGGCGCCGCTCGTGGCGATGCTGGCCTCAAGCAGCGCGAGCGCGGCCTGCAGGAGCGCGGCGCCGGCGCACACGACGAGCGTGAAGACGATCAGCTCGTTGCCGGCGTGATGGGCCGCGGCGGTGTTCAAGACGCCGTGGTCGATCGCCGGGCGCTGGTGGATCGCGGCGATCAGCAGCGCGCCGGCGCCCGCGCCGACGGCGAGCGTGGCGATCCGTGGCAAGCGGCCGGGGGAGAGCGCCAGCAGCGCGAGCACCGCGCAAGCAGTCTCGATCCAGCCGCCGCGAGAGAACGTCATGTAGATGGTGGCGGCCATCACCGGCAGCATCGCCGCGCAGAGCATCCGCAGCGCGATGCGGCGGGCGCTCGCGGCGAAGTGTGTCATCAGCGGAATTCCCATCGCGACGAGCGCCGCGAGCCCGTTCCAGTAGTTCAACGGGTAGTTCAGGCGGCTGCGCGCACCGGCCAGGAACGCCGCGGTTTCATTCGCGGGAAACCACGCCGGGTGAAACCGCGATAGCAGGGCGAGCACGGTGACTACGCCGATCGCGCCTGCGAGGCCGGCGAGCAGCGCCCTGCGTGCACCAACGCGCACGGTCATGACCGCCAGCGCGAGCGCCGCCGCGTAGCAGGACAGCCGCGAAAGCTCGGAGATAGTGCGCCCGCTGTCCTTCGACCACAGCGCGCCCAGCCCGGTGAAGGCGGCGAACGCCACGAGCGCGCCGAGGGCGATGAGCTGCGTGCGCGAGGGCCGCGCCGCGGGGAGCACCCCGACCAGCGCGCCGACCAGCACGATCCACCACAGCGCGATACCGACCTGGTCGCGCAACACCTCTTCGTAGCCTCCGCCGCGCAGCGCCAGATACAGCGGCAGCACGAAGCCGAGCGTCCCCGCGGCAAGCGTGGGCCCGCCGCGCAGGCGCAGGGTCGCGGGCAGCGCAGATCGCCGGGCATGTGTCAGTTGGAGCTCCATCGGCTATCCATATATACATACGCGCGTGGGGCAGGGTGGCTGACGCACAGCCCGTGTCAGCCAGCTAGCGTGTCAGTCCTCGCCAATCTCACCCGTACCTATCAGTGATGACCGATCTCACTCGCGCGCCCAGATTTCTCGCGATCCTGCTCCTGGCTTGGCTGGGCGCTCCCGTCGGCGCGCAGGCGAGCCAGGTCATCGCACCGCCCGGCAACTCAGGTGTCAGCCAGTACGTCGAGGTGGTTCCCAGCGCCGGTGGCGGCGTGCCGGTCGGCAGCGCAGGACACAAGCACGGTCCGGTCCTCTCGGCCTCCACCCAGCATCAGCTCGCGGCCTCGGGCAAGGAAGGGCGTTCACTCGCGGCGTTCGCGCAGAACACGGGCGTGCCGCGGCAGCACGGTCGGCAAAAGACGACATCAAAGAGCCAGTCGCGCACCGAGCCAAAGCCGGCCGCGTCAGCTGGCGCCGGCGCGCAGAATGCCTCATACGCCGCCTCGGGCTCAGGCGGCCTAGGCCTCGGCCTGCCGCTCGCGCTGGGGCTCATCACGCTCGCCGCCGTCGCCGCCGCCTTCATGCGCCATCGCCGCAGCGCGCGCTGAGCGCCCCTGATGCGCTCGCTCGCCCATCGCGTCCTTGGCCCATGCCTGCTCGTGGCGGCGACGCTCGGCGTGAGCCAACCCGCCTGCGCGCAACAGCTGACGACCGGCTTTGACGAGCCGTTGTTTCAGTCGAGTAATCCCTCGGTGCGCCAGTTCTGGCTTTCTCACGCAGCAGCCGAGCATGCGGGGATCGTGCGGCTGAACATCTCCTGGAAGGGGGTCGTGCATGCTGTGCCCGCGAGCGAAGCGCAGGCGTCTGACCCCTCGTGGTCGGGCTATGACTTCTCTGTCACGGACGGGGTGGTGCGCGACGCCGCGGCCGCCGGCCTGAACATGATGCTCACGCTCGCCGGCGGGGCGCCGCGCTTCGCTGAAGGGCCCGGCCGTCCCGCGAGCGCCCTGGCCGGCTCGTGGCAGCCGAATGCTTCTGCCTATGGCGCGTTCGCGCGCGCGGTCGCGCTGCGCTACAGCGGCACCTACACGCCGCCGGGCTCCTCTGTGGCGCTGCCGCGGGTGCGCTTCTGGCAGGCGTGGAACGAGCCGAACCTCTCGATCTACCTGACGCCGCAGTGGACGGGTAGCCCCGGGCACTACAGGCCGGCGAGCCCGTCCGTGTATAGGCCGCTGCTGGACGCGTTCTATGCGGCGGTGAAGGGCGTTGACCGGGAAAACCTGGTGATCGCCGCGGGCACCGCCCCGTACGGTGATTTGCCGGGTGGGGAGCGGATGCCGCCAGCCCAGTTTGTGCGCAACCTGCTGTGCCTTGACGAATCGGGCAGGCGAGCGCTCAGCTGCCCGCAGCACGCCTCCTTTGACATCTTCGACCACCACCCTTACGCGATCGAGGGGCCGTTCTGGCATGCGCTGAACCGCGACGATGTCGCGATCGCCGACATGGGCAGGCTGACCGGGCCGCTGCGCCAAGCGGAGCGCCTGCGTCTCCTCGGCGGCGCGCGTCGTCATCAGGTGTGGGCGACGGAGCTCTCGTGGGACAGCAACCCGCCCGACCCGCGGGGGGTGCCTGCGGCCGAGCAGGCGCGCTGGCTCGAGCAGTCGATGTATGAGCTGTGGCGGGAGGGCGTCTCGACGATGCTGTGGTATCTGATCGTCGACGCCCCGCCGATCCCGTCCTATGCGGCCAGCTACCAGTCGGGTGTGTATCTGCTGGACGGCACACCCAAGCCGTCCGCGAGCGCGTTTGGCTTCCCGTTCGTGGCGGCTCGAGCCGGGCGGGGGAGGATGCTTGCTTGGTTGAAGGCGCCGGCGAGCGGCCTGCTGTATTTGGAACGTCAGACGCGCAAGGGCTGGCGGGTCATCTACGACACCCGGGTCCGCGAAGGCGAGATCCTCTTGCATCGCTTTCGCGCACGCTCGCACATGACGCTGCGCGCGAGCATCGGCCAGCTGCACAGCCTGCCGTTCACAGGGAGATGAGCTGAGGCTCATCGCAAGCCCCGTGGGACGACGCGCTAGTGACCGTAATCGGCGAGGTCCCAGACCACCGATAGATCGCGCCAGGTGCCAGGCGTGCTGGGGGCGTCGGCCGGCGAGGCCAGCGAAACGCAAAAAATATACACGTATCATACACGTGTGGTGTATGATACGTGTATGTCGATGGTGCGAACGAATATCGAGATCGAGGACACATACGTTCAAGCGATCATGGACCGCTACGGCGTGCGGACAAAGACGGCGGCCGTGGATCTCGCTTTGCGGCACCTGGCGGGGCAGCCAATGACGCGCGAGGAAGCACTGGCGATGCAGGGAACTCACGCGATCGCCGAGCTGCCCGCTGACATGCCACCGCACGCGGCAGCGTGATCCTCGCCGACACCTCCGCCTGGGTCGAGTACGACCGGGCGACCGGCAGCCTCCCACATCGTCGCCTCAAAGAACTGATCGAGACCGCCGGTCCCGTGGCGGTTACCGAGCCCGTCATCGTGGAGGTTCTCGCGGGAGCCAGGGACGATCGCCGCGAAGCGGACCTGCGCAGGTTGCTGCGAGGCTTTCATCAACTGAGCTTCGACCCGGTCGCCGACTTTGATGGCGCCGCGCGAATCTATCGGCGCTGCCGCGCCGCTGGAATCACTCCACGAGGCCTGCTCGACTGCATGATCGCCACCGTCGCATGGCGGGAGCAGGCGAGCCTGCTGACGTTCGACGCCGATCTCTGCCGGATTGCCGACGTGATCGGGATTGAGCTTGATCCAGCGTCGACATGAGCGCAAACGCCCATGCTCCCGGCGTTACGGAGCCGCCGTATCGAACCAGGCGTCTATCTGCCGCCCACCGGCTCAAGCGCCAGGAGCCAGCGGGTAGCTCTCGTCGTCGAACACGGCGGCGATCTCAAGATGTCCGCCGAGCGCCTGCACGTAGGAGCGCAGCGTCGACAGATAGACATCGCTGCGACCCTCGAGTCGCGAGACGTTGCCTTGGGAGATGCCAAGCTCCTCGGCGAGCTGCACCTGCGTGACGTGACGTGAGCGGCGCAGATCGCCGAGCGCCAGGGCGTCCTCCATCGCGCGTCGACGCTCGGCCACCTGCTCATCCCAGCCGGGATCGCGACGCCGCGCCTGTTCGCGCAGCTCGTTGAAGTTTCGTGTCTTGACGGTCATCTTCGTTGCTCCTTCTCAAGCTCTGCCAGGTGTTCGTCGAACAACCGGTCTGCCAGCGGAATCATCTCCGCGTAGAACTGCTGCCAGCGGTCGCGCTTGTCACCTCCTATCAGCAGGAGCGCGCTCCGCACCGGATCGAAGGCGAACAACACGCGCGTGGTGCTCGCGCGCAGCTCCTTCATGTTCGCGTGGCGCGAGCCCTCGACCGTGTCGACCAGAGGTCGCCCAAGCCCGGGACCACGCTGTTCGAGCACGCGCACAGCGGCATCGATGCTCTGCTACTCCGACACCGTGAGCGTGTCCCACCACTCGCCGAACTGGTCTGTGAACTCGACTTGCCACACCGCGGCACTATTGCCTAAATAGCATATTCCGTCGAGCGCATGTCACGAACCCGCTTGGCGCTCGCACAACGCGCGTCGGCGACGTCGTATTCGTCACGCCTCTAGAGCATCCGGCCCTCGGAAAGCGCGGCGTGAAGCACCACATCAGCGGGCGTCGCCCAGTCCCCACTATCTGATCGCAGCCACGGCGATCGTCCACGGCGCCGAGTTGCTCACGACGACCGGCCCGGTGCTTGCTGGACTCCGCGCACCGCACCAGGCGGCAGGTACGCTATGGCGAAAGGGCAAGTTCCATTTTCGTCACGAGAGCTTTGAACGGGGGGTGTGCCGCTCTGATCGCGGTCTTGGAGCGAGCTGTCTCGTGGGTGTCCACGACAGCCAAGAATTCGCACGGTAAGCCGTCTACGCCCGCGCAGCTAGTCGCGGGGTTGCTCGCCGCGGCTGCGGTGTCGCTTCTCGCGTTCGTCGCGATACCGGTGAAGGCCCCGCCGGCGGCCAAGCGAACGCCGCCCGCGCCGTTCGCAGCGCTCCTCGCCAGCCTCGATGAAGGCTCACCCGTGGCGGTCTCGCCGCGTAGCATCGGCGTGGTAGCGGGCCATCTCAAAGCGCCGGTGTACTGGGCCGGCCCTCGAGCTGGATACACACTGAGGCTGCGCACGAACTGGGACGGAAACATCTTCCTGCGCTATCTGACGGCCGGCACGCCACTGGACACGCGCGATGAGGCGTGGCTCACGGTCGCGACCTACCCGTACAAGTCAAACCCGTACGGCGAACTGGCTGCGCTGGCGACACGCGCGGGCTACGGGCATCGTCGCCTCGCGGCCGGCCGGCTGGTCGTCTGGCCGCCCAACGGCAGGGAAGCGTACTTCGCGCGATCCGGCTCGCCGGTGCTGGTCGAAGTGTATGACCCCACCCGCGGCGTGGCCGTCCACGAAGTCCTCACCGGACAGGTCCGCTCGGTCTCGTGATGGGCAAGCGCAGGACCGGTATGCCCCAGGAGGGCGCGCGATGACGCTGCTTGCGGCATGGGTGGCGTTCCCGCTGCTCTTGGGCGTGCTGGCCTACGGGTGCGGGGCGGTGGTGGAGTTCGCGAGTGCCCGACCGCTGTCGCTGGCCGTGAGGCTGCCGTGCGGAGCGGCCCTGATGATCGTCGTGCTCGACGTGCTGACGCGCTCGACCGCGACCGTGCCGGCGGCTGTCCCGGTGCTCGTCGTGCTCGCCGCGAGCGGCCTGCTGGCGCGCCGGGTGTGGCGGATCCGCCATCTCGATGCGGCGATCGGACCAGCCCTGGTCGTGTTCGTGGTCTACGCCGCGCCGATCATGATGTCGGGCTCGGCGACGTGGGCCGGCTACGTGAAGCTGGACGACACCGCCAACTGGGTGGCGCTCGCGCAGCGTGTCCTGGCGGTCGGGCACACCTTCAGCGGCGTGCAGCCGATCTCCACCTACTACGCGGCGCTGAGCATGTACCTCACGAACGGCTACCCCGTCGGCTCTTTCTTGCCGATGGGCCTCGGCCACTATCTGCTCGGCCAGGACACCGCCTGGATGCCAGACCCGTGGATGGCGTTCATGGCGGCGATGCTCGCCCTCTCGCTCGAGCGTCTCGCCCTGCTGGCGCTCGGTGCTCGAGCACGCGACTGGCGGACGTTCCTGGTCGCGATCCTCGCCGCGGCGAGCGCGCTGCTCTACGGCTACTACCTGTGGGGCGCGATCAAGGAGCTGGCCGCGGCGATGCTGCTCGCGGCCTTTGCGAGCGTCGCGCCGCTGGCGCTCGAGGGCGAGCGGCGAGTGCGGGCGTCGATCCCGACCCTCGTGGTGCTTGGCGCGATGCTCTCGGCGCTGAGCGCCGGCGGCATGGTTTGGGTTCTGCCGGGCGCGCTGATCGCCGCGGCGGCTCTTTCGCTGCCTCGCCTGTCGGGCCTTCTGCGGCGGCTACGCAAGCTGGCCCTGTCGGTGCCCGCGCGCTCGACGGCGCTCGCGGTGAGCGGCGTCTTGGCTGCGTGTGGCCTGGCGGCCTACCTCGCGCTGCGGCCGGGTGGGTTCGTGGAGAAGTACAAAGGGGCGCTGACCGCAAGCACCGAGCTGGGGAACCTGATTGGGCCCCTGCACCTGCAGCAGATCACCGGCGTGTGGCTCTCGGGGGACTTCCGCACGCTGCCCTCGAGCCTGACCGCCACCAACATTCTGGTCGCGGTCGTGGCGGTGCTCGGCGCAGGCGGAGCGTTGGCCGCCGTGGCACGCGGCCGGCGCGCGCCCGTCCTGTATGGCGCGTGCGCGCTCGCCGGCGCGCTGCTCGTGTACTTCATCGGCTCGCCTTGGGTGGGCGGCAAGGCGCTCGCCACCGCTTCCCCCGCGGTCGCGTTCCTGGCGCTGGTGGGCTGCGCGATGCTGCTCGGTGGCTCTCACCGCGCGCTCGGCTTGATCGCTGGTCTCGCGGTCGCGACTGGGATCGTGTGGTCGGACGTGCTGGCCTACCACGACGCGCTGTTCGCGCCGCATGAACAGATGGTCGAGCTCGCCGAAATCGGCGAGCGCATCGCGGGGCAGGGCCCGACGCTGATGACCAGCTACTCCACTTACGGCACCCGCTACTTCCTGCGCGACGCGGAACCGGAATCAGCCGAGGGGGAACTGCGCCGCCGAGCGGACCAGCTCGTCTCAGGCCAGGAACTCACGAAGGGCGAGCATGCCAGCATCGACCAGTTCCAGCTGCCCTCGATCTTGGAATACCGCACGCTGGTGCTGCGCCGCTCACCGTTTGAAAGCAGACCGCCGTCCCCCTACAAGCTGATCCTTCGCGACGAGTACTGGGACGTGTGGCAGCGCCCCGCGGGTGTCAGCGTCAGCGTGCTCGCGCAGAAGTGGTTCGGCGGTAACCTCGCTCCAGGTGGCGTGCCGTCGTGTGCGGAAGTGACCGCGCTGGCGCGCACGCCGGGAGCCCAGCGGCTCGCGGCGCAGCCGACGGAGAACCCGCTCGTCTTTCACCTCGGCGAAGAACCACACCCCCGGCGCTGGGCGTCCGGCCAGCGCGAATACGTCAACCTCGCCACCACCGGCACGCAGCGGATCGAACTCACGATCTCGCATGCCGGGCTCTATCAGTTCTGGCTGGGAGGCTCGTTCGCCGGCCCGGTGAGCATCAGCGTCTCGGATGGCCGGCACACGGTCGGGCTCGGCAGCGCGATGTACGAACTCGCGCTCGATGGGCAGTACGTTCCCTTCGGCGAGGTGGAACTCGACCCGGGGGAATACACCGTCGCCATCCACTACGACCGCGGCGAATGGTGGCGGCCCGGCAGCGGGGGGCCGCCGGCCTCGGTAGGGCCGCTGGTAGTCCAGCACCAGGTAGCCGAACCGCAGCAGATCCTCGTGCCGCTCGCCAGAGCACGCTCGCTCTGCGGTCGCACCCTCGCCTGGGTCGAGGCGCTCGCCGGCTAGATCCTCGCGTTCTTCGCGAAGTGAAAAGACAAGGCGCAGGAGCCATAGCGGGACTCTGGCGATCTCAGGCCGGCGGCGCGTCGTGGTCGTCTGTTACGGTGACCGGCCTTCAGACGCCGCCGCCACGGGTCGGCGAGGCGCTCTCACAGAGCCACGATCGCGGAGATAGAGCATGAATACAGGGGGCAAGGTCCCGGTGAAGGGCATGGCCGCGCTCGGACGCTTGCGGGAGGCCGTGCGCT
>JANWLE010000073.1 GCA_025451035.1 Solirubrobacteraceae bacterium | reverse complement strand
GGCGAGGCCGCTCGGCCACTACGATCTCGTGGTCGACTGGTTTGAGGTCTGGAGCCGCGACTACTGGCGCCATTATTTGGGCCGGATCGGAGGGTTGGTCGGCGCGCTCGTACAACGCCTCTGCGCACGGGTCAACCAGCAGGCATTCTGCTTCTCGGAGCTACATGCTCGCCGGCTGCGTCAGGAGGGCCTGAGGGACAGCGTCACTGTGTTGCGGGGGTTGTACGTTGGCTCCACAGAGCAGGTGTCTGCCAGAGAGCCCGATCCGCTAGTGCTGTTTGCCGGACGCCTGATCCCTGAGAAGCGCGTCACCCTCGGGGTCGCAGCCGTTGCCTGCGCCGCGCAGCGGATCGAGGGACTGCGAGGGATCTTCTACGGCGACGGCCCACAGCGCGAGGCACTGTGCGCCGCCATCACTCAGCACGAGGCGAATTCGTTTATCACGGCCCCCGGCTTTGCTGGCGGCGAGTTGCTCGCCGCCGAGATGGCCCGGGCTCTGTGCGTGCTCTTGCCTTCCGAGCGCGAGGGGTACGGCATGGTCGTCGTAGAGGCTTCGGCGCACGCGACACCGGCGGTGGTCGTCGCCGGCCCAGACAACGCGGCGGTGGAGCTCATTGAAGATGGAATCAACGGTGTTATCGCATCAAGCGAGGATCCTGACGTCATAGCCAATGCCATCGTTCGGGTTCACGAGGCCGGGATGGCAATGCGCCACAGCACCGCTTGCTGGTTTGCGGAAAACGCACAGCAGCTGTCGCTTGAGGCCTCTCTGAGGAGAGTGCTCAAGAGTTATGCCGAAGGAGTCTCGAGACGCAGCGCCCGGCGGTAGCTTTCAAGCGTCGCACGCGCTGTGCGCTCCCATGTGAACAGTTGCGTGCGCTTCAGGCCACGCTCACGTAGGCGCTCGGCCTCGACAGCATCGGTCAGCAGACATTCCAGCGCTGCGGCGATAGCCGACTCGTCATTGGGATCGAACATCAGTGCCGCATCGCCCGCGACCTCTGGCAACGAGGAAGCCTTCGAGCACGCGACCGGCACGCCGCGCGCCATGGCCTCGAGCACGGGCAGACCGAACCCCTCATAAAGCGACGGGTAGATAAAGGCGTCCGCCACTTGCCACAGCCCCTCACGCTCCTCCTCCGGAACCCAGCCAAGGAAGCGAACGTCGTCCTCCACACCCAGAGCGCTGGCACGCTCGCGCAGGTCCGCCTCGTGAGTCGTGGCATAGCCAGGCAGGACAAGTAGGGGACGGCGGACGGCGGGGATACGGGCCAGCGCACCAATCAGGGCGATTAGGTTCTTATGAGGGCGCTTGGCCGACAGGCTGAGCACGACAGGCCGCTCGCCGAGCCCCAGGCGTGCCCGCAACTCTCGCTCCGGCAGTGCCTCGCTGCGCTCGAGGGCGCCAATACCAAGCGGGACCACGTCGATGCGCTCGGCGGGGGTCCCCAGCAGCTCGACCAAGTCGCGGCGCGTGCTGTCGGAATCCACGATCACACGGTCGGAGCGGCGCACCGCCAGCGGCACGAGCACACGCATGCCCAGGTCGCGAATGCCCGCGTGCGCCTCAGGGAAACGTGCGTAGATCAAGTCGTGGACCGTGACCACACGGCGAAAGCGCCCGCGCGCCGGCGCGGTACTCGCGAGGCTGTGCACGAGGTCCACGCCGGCACGGGCGGCAAGGCGCGGCAGTAGCAGCTGCTCACCGCGCACCCACTGCACCCGGTTGCGCGCGTTTACAGGCACGGTCACCGCCGGTAGCAACTCACCCCAGGGGCCATCTTTGGCTGCAGCGGCCTCGCGGTTTACGAACGCCGTGAAGCGCACATCCGGCGCGGCCCTGACCAAAGCCGGGATCAACTCGCGTGCGGCCACCTCCATGCCGCCAGTCTCGCCGGGAACGAGGAAGATCAGGTTCAGACCGACGTGAGTGAGCTTGGGACCGACGTGTGCGGGCTTGGCGGAGTCCACGAAGGTGCAAGGTTATCCGCGAGCCAGGGGGCTAGGATAGGCCACCCTGACCCTTGCGATCGACATCGTGATCCCGACCTCGGGGCGCTATGACCTGACGGGAGAATGCCTGTCGCACCTTGCTCGGCAGACCCGCCCGCACACGGTGATTGTCTCCGACAACGGGAGCGACGACGAGACAGCCGAACGAATTGGCCGCGAGTGGCCTGCCGTCCGGCTGGTCCGATCGCAGGACAGACTTAGCTTCGCCGCCGCGTGCAACCGCGGCGGCGATGTGGGAGAAGGCGAGGTTGTAGTGCTGCTAAACAACGATGTGTACTGCCGCCCCGACTGGCTGGAGCGCCTGATCGCACCGCTGGAAGCGGAGCCGCAGACCGGCTCGGTGGCATGCCTGCTAGTGCGGCCCGGCGAGCAACTGATCGACAGCGTCGGACTGTGCGCCGACTCCACGCTCGCGGGCTTTCCCCGGCTTGCTGGTTTGCCTGTCGCGCGGGCGGCCGAGACGCGGCCTAAGCTGGCGGGCCCAGCGGGCGGCGCGGCCGCATACCGGCGCACCGCTTGGGAGCAGGTCGGCGGACTCGACGAGGCGATCTTCGCCTACTCAGAGGACCTCGACCTGGCGCTGCGCCTGCGCGCCGCCGGCTGGGGAGCTGCGGTGGTGCCCGAGGCTGTGGGTATACACCTAGGCTCGGCGACGCACGGGCACCGCACAGCCTGGCAGCGTAACCACGCGGGCTTCGCGCGCGGCTACGTCTTGCGCCGTTACGCCGTCATGCGTAGCCGCCACGCACCGCGGGCGCTTGCCACCGAGGTGGTGGTGGCTCTCGGCGACGCGGTCATCTCGCGTGACCTCGCAGCGCTATCCGGGCGAATAGCCGGCTGGCGCTCGGCTCGTGGCCTGGCGCGTCGAGAAGCTCCTGCGGAAGCGCTCGCACCGGAGATCGGGATGCGCGAGTCGCTGGCCTTGCGCAGAGGAATCTACGCGCCAGAAACGTCTGCGTAGACCTGCTCCATGCGCGCAACGTAGGTGTCGAGCGCGTACTCCTCGCGCAGCCACCTGCGCGTTGAGTCCAGGCCATCGCGGCCCTCGCCCGACCGCCAGCGCCGGATGGCTTGCGCGATCGCTCGCGGGTCCCGCGACGCGACCACCTGCACGCCTGGGCGACCGGCGAGGATGTCGTAGACACCGGCGCCCGGTGTGAGTATCACGGGCGCCCCGGAGGCAAGCGCCTCCAAGGGTGCAAGACCCCACGCATAGCGTTGGCTGAGTATCACGAATACGTCGGCGGCGACGTAGGTGTCCTTCAGCTCCGTGTCGGAGAGCGACTTGCGCGGCAACGTCACGCGCTCGCCCAGCCCGCCTGCGGCGATCTGCGCAGCCAAGCGATCGCCGCAGGCCCGGTCTTCGTGGTCTGAACCCGCGATCAGCGTGTGCAGCTTCGGGTCGTCGGCCAGCAGCGCGCTCGCCTCGATCAAGTCATCGAAGCAGCGGTGCTCGACGAGCGTGCCCATGCCGACGACGAGAAACACGTCCTCGTCGATGCCGAGCCGCGCGCGGGCGGCCGCCCGGTCCGGCGGGTCGAAGAAGTGCGCGGGTGGCCCCACCGGCAGAAGCAGAGCGTCCTTGCGATAGCTGCGACGGACCATCTCCACCTGTTGGGCGCTGAGCACCGCGATCGCGTCGGCGCGACGGGCGTCGAGCAGGTCCGGCCAAGTCAGGGCGGCCTGCAGCACCCGGTGAGGCAACGAGCGTTTGCCCGTAATCGAAAGCTGGGGCACAATCGCGCGCTCCCACAGTGATTCGTTGTTGCGCGTCCACACCAGCGGAACCGACAAGCGCCCAGCGGCGATACGCCCGGGTCGAAGCGCGATCCAATCGTGGGAGTTGACGACGTCGGCGTCGGAGGGCACGAGCTTGGCGACCTTCGGCATCTCAAGCCAGAAGCGGCGCGCCAAGGCGCGGTTGTCGGCGGGCAGCTCGAAAGGGCCTTGCCTGACCGAGCGGATCTCCAGCCGGTCGGCCGCATAGGAGAACTCGCTGCCCTCCAGAAAGTCGTAGCAAGCGACGGTAACGCGATGACCCCGCTCCATCAGACCTGCGCCCAGCTCCAACATCAGCCGCACGCCGCCGCCGCCGCCGGCCTTTCCGCCTACGTGATGGTTAACGAGCGCGATGTGCATTTGGGAGAGTCGGCGCATATGGACTAGTCGGTGCTGCGACGCGCCCAAGGCAGCGGACTTCACGCGACCGGGAGACGCCGACCGTCCAATATCCTGTGGGCGAATGGTATCGACGCTCCCAGCCGACCGCGATCCGGCGCCGGCCGGCTCCTCGGAGGACGGGGACGAGGACCCGCACGTGGACATTCTCGATACCAGCGCCGCCGGCGCGAGCGTGATTCGCGGCGGCGTGCTGCGACTCGGCGGCTACCTGCTCGGCGCGCTGGCGACCGTCGGCTCAAGCGCAGTGGTGATTCGCCACCTCGGCCTGATCGACACCGGACACTTCCTGACGGTGACTGCGCTCGTCACGATCGTCGCGACCATCAGCGACCTCGGCCTGACCGGCTTCGCCGTGCGCGAGTACTCCACTGGAGAGCGGGCGCAGGGGCGCCGCTTCCTGCGCAATCTGCTCGGCATCCGCATCGCACTCGCCTGCGCAGGACTGGCTCTCGCGGTGCTTTTCGGCGTCCTCGTCGGCTACCCCACCGTGATGGTACTCGGCACGATGATCATGGGCAGCGGCATGGTCTTCCTGGTCATCCAAGACGGAGTCGCCATCCCATTGCAAGTGCGTCTGCGCTTTGGATGGGTCGCGGGGCTGCAGCTGGCGATCCAGGTCGGCGTGGCTATCGAGGCGGTATTGCTGGCGCTCGCCGGTGGCAGCCTGTTGCCGTTCTTTGCTTTGCAGTTGCCAGTCGTCATCCCAGTGCTGTTCTTGACGGCGCTAGTTGGGGGACACGACTCGCGCCTGCTGCCCTCGCTCGACACCCGCGAATGGCGACGGATGGTCAATCGGATCCTGCCCTACTCCGCCGCGGTTGTGTTCTCGGTCATTTACTTCCAGATCGCTCAAGTGCTGGTGTCGCTTCTGTCCAACTCCAAGCAGACCGGCTACTTCGGCGTGTCCTTCCGGGTGCTGGCAGCCCTCACGCTGCTGCCACCATTGACCGTCTCCACGGCGCTGCCGCTGCTCAGCCGCGCAGCACGAGACGACGCGCAACGCTTCGACTACGCCAGCCGCCGCCTGGTGGAGACAATGGTGCTTGCTGGCTGCGGCCTGGCACTCGCGCTATTCCTCGGAGCCCCGTTTGCGATCCGTGTGGTCGCCGGGCCGGGCTACCAGCAATCGGTTGAAGTCCTGCACATCCTGGCTATCGCACTGCTCGGCACCTTCGTGATCGCGGCGCGCGGCTACGCGCTGCTCTCGCTGGACCGCCTGCGCGCGATGCTCGTCTGCAACGCAATCGCGCTTGTCGTAGTACTGATGTGCGGAGTGTTGCTGATCCAAGCCTACGGAGCAAAGGGAGCAGCGATTTCGATGGTCGCCGCCGAGTTGACGCTGGCCGTGTGCTACGAGCGAGCGCTTTCCCACGGACGGCCTGAGCTGCGCCTCGGCCCCGGCTTCGTCCTGCGAGCCGCCGCGGCGGCCGTGCTCTGTGGTCTTCTTGCCGGCGTGCTCGGCCTGCCCTCCGTGCTGGCAGCGGTCCTAGGCGTCGCGCTCTACCTCGCGGCCCTGCTGGCGCTGCGAATAGTCCCTGCAGAGATCCTCGAGGCGCTGCTGGAGCGCATACGTCGCCCATGAGCACACATGAGAGGTGCCCAATGAGCAGGCACCGCCACCAAACAAAGGCACTTCCATGAACACCGAAACTGACGCAAGCCGGTTGGAGTCACACGCCCAGTTCGAGGAGGATCGCATCCTCGCCGAGATCTTCGGTGAGCGCAGCGACGGCGCCTGCGTGGAGGTGGGCGCAAACGACGGGCGCACCGGCAGCGCCAGCTATCTGTTCGAGCAGCGGGGTTGGCAGTGCCTGCTAGTAGAGCCGATTCCCGCACTGGTCGACGAGATCCGCAAGCACCGAATGTGCAAGGTCGTCAACTGCGCGGCCAGCGCCGACGAGGGTGAGGCGAAGTTCTTCGTGGCCGAGAACGTCGAGGCGGTCTCCGGCTTGGATCTCTCACCAGGGCGCGCCGAATGGATCGAACGAGCCGGAGGCACGGTCAAAGAGATAACAGTGCGCACCGCGACGCTCGACAGCCTGCTCGAAGAGGCTGGCTTCGACCAGCTCGATTTCGTGACGATCGATGTCGAGGGACACGAGCTGTCGGTCCTCGAAGGATTCAACCTCGATAGTTATCGACCCAGAATCGTGATCCTCGAGGACAACTCAGTCAAGGGCGATATGGGCGTTATCAAGCACATGACCGAACACGGCTATGTGCATTTCAAGCGCACCGGAGTCAACGAGTGGTATGCCCGCGCGGACGATGCTCAACTGATCAAGCCTCATGAGATCAGACGATTCGAGCGCGTCAAGCGACTGCAGCGTTGGGACCGGCGGCGCCGAGACCTCGTCAACCGCATCGCGACGAGGGGAGGGCGCTGGTTTCCCGAGCCGACCAAGCGCAGGCTGAGGCGCGCCTATGAATCCGTGCGAGGCAAGAGCAACTCCTCGTAGGCGGCGACGGTGGCGCGTGCCGTCTCGTCCCAGTTGAAGCTGGACACGACCTCGACACCGCGCTCGACCAGTTCCGCTCGTAGAGGTGGCTCGGAGGCGATGCGCCGCATCGCCTCCGACAAGCCAGCGACGTCGTCAGGATCGACGAGGATCGCCGCGCCCCGCGCCACCTCGGGGATCGAGGAGGCATCGGAGGCGATCACGGGCGTGCGCCGGGCCATCGCCTCGAGCACGGGCAAGCCGAAGCCCTCGTAGCGGCTGGGGAAGACCAGAGCCGTCGCATGACGGTACAGCTCGACTAGCTCCGGCTCGCTGATGTAGCCGAGCCAGCGCACGCCGCTCTGCTCACGCCGCGCGTCGTGGACAGGCGAGGCTTTGTTCGCACCGACTACGCGCAGCTCGTATCCCTCGATCGCCCTGAAGGCCTCCAGAGCTGTGGCTAGATTCTTGCGCTTCTCGGTGCCGCCGACGAACAGGAAGTAGGGCGACTCGCAGGAAGCCGCCAGGTCGGACGGCTGCTCGGAATAATGCGCGGAATCGAGCGGCGGCCCACCGAGGTAGGTGACGCGGATCTTGCCGCGTGGGATGCCGAGCACTCGCTCGATGTCGCTGCGCGCGCTCTCCGAGAGGGTCAGGATCAAGTCGGCGCGGCGCACGGCGCGCCGTTCGAGCCAGTCATAGGGATAAGGCAGGCGGTAGCCGGGCACCACCCAGCGAATTGCGTCCAGCAGGTTAACGACAACCGGACAGCCCACCGAAAAGGGCGAGCTGGCGGGATGCAAGTAGTGGACGAGGTCAACCGGCTCGCGCGCGGCTGCGACCGCGGGCAACGTCTGGTCCCACAACGTGAGAACTGCCCGCGATCCGCGAAGGGCGTGGGAGCGACGAACCCGAAAGCGAGGGCCGAGCGACGGAACGTCGTTCCAAGTCGGTGTGTAGACGAAATATTCGTGCTCGTCCTCCCGGCGGTCGAGCGCACGCAGGAGGTTGACGGAATATGTCCCGAGGCCGATCGGCTCGCCCAGAAAGCGGGCGACCAAGCCGATTCTCACTGCCCGACCACGCGCACTTCGGGCAAAGGCACGATGAACTGGCCTCCCCCTTGCAGGAACTCCTGCTCACGTTCGAGGAACTCATCCAGGAAGTGCCAGGGCAAGGCCAGGTAGTAGTCGGGCTTCATCGCGCGCGAGTCCTCCTCGCTGACGATCGGGATCTTCGTGGCGATCGTCTCCGAGCCCCACTTGTCGGGGTTACGGTCGGCCGCCACCTCGATCAGGCTGTTGTCGATGCCGGCGTACTGGAGGATCGTGTTGCCCTTCGTGGAAGCACCGTATACGTGAATCCTCTTGCCTTCGCCGTGCAGCTTTTGGCAGAGGGCGAGCAACTCGTCACGGACTCGCTCGGAGCCGAGGCGAAACTGCTCATATGGCTCAGGCGAGTCCAATGCCAGCTCGAACTCTTTGACGCGCAGAGCGGTCAGGGCCTCCTGCTGCTCGGGCGTGCGCTCATGACGCCCGGCGTGGCCGATGAAGAGGCGGATCGAACCTCCGTTCATGTCGTTCAGCTCGGCCGAGACGACTTCCAACCCCTCCTCGCCGACGAGCCGCTCGATCACTGCGAGGGAGTAGTACTCAAGGTGCTCGTGCACGATGGCGTCGAAGGCGTTGGCCTCGAGCATCATCGGCAGGTAGTGCAACTCCATCACCCAGATGCCGCGCTCAGCCAAGGCCCCGGCCACGTCGGCCACGAACGCGCGGGGGTACTCGAGGTCGTAGAACATGGCGATGCTGGTGATCGCCTTGGCCTTCTGGTCGGGACGGCGCTGGCGTAGGGCCTCGGCCGAGTAGAAGTCGTTGACCACGTCGTAGCCCTTGGCGATCGCGTAGCGCGCCACGTCGGACGGATCGAAGCCGAGGTGGCGCAAGCCCTCCACCTGGTAGCCGTCGAGCAAAGTGCCATCGTTGCAGCCAATGTCCACGACCAGGTCGCCGGACTCGAGCGGCACAATCGCTTCGACTCCGCTCGCAATGCCATGCAGATTCTCGGTCATCGTGCGGTTGACGCCGCTGCGATACCAATAGGAGCTATAGAGGATCGAGCCGGGAACCGTGTGCTTGGTCTGGATCAGGCCGCACGCCTCCTGATCGCGGGTCATGTCGCAGCGCACCAGCTCCATCGGGATCGCGCGCTCGACCGGCTGGGCCCCGCCAGGATCAGCGAAAGCTCCTGCTATACGCTGGTTTCCGAGGGAGAGCACCGGCGCAAGATGCGGACAACCGCAGACCCGGCACGTCGTGCGGGTGATCAGGCTGGTACGGGGTGCCGGTTTGCGAGTGGCCATGCGTCCTCCGGTGGTAGTCGGTCGAGGGCGGCACTATCCCATAACGGGACGACCTCTAGGGCATCATGCGGCCTGCAATGTCGTAGGGGTAGACGTACACCGTGAGCGGGCCGATCTGCTGGACGGCTGTGGGGTTGCCCAGGCTGGGGGTGGGCGCCGACGAGACCGGCTGGGTGGCGTCGGAGATCAGGAACGTGGGCTGGCGGGGACGGGGCGTGTACCAGGAGGTGATCATGTGCAGGTAGGACCAGCACAGGTTGGGAGCGCAGTCCTGCACCGGATAGGCACGGATGCGCATTTTGGTGTCCCACATGATCGGCGCCCCATCCCAGTAGTTGGCGTAGCCAAGCGATAGGTGCTTGCTGTCGAGGTAGCGCTCGACCTGGTGGTAGAGGCTGTAGCTCGCGG
>JANWLE010000072.1 GCA_025451035.1 Solirubrobacteraceae bacterium | reverse complement strand
GGGTCGGCGACGGCGTCGCACCAACGGTTGAGTAGGTTGTACGCCCGCACACGCTGACGCGCCTCCATCGTCCAGGGTGTACCGGTGCGGGGCTCCTCCTCGCCGTCGGTGCTCTGAGCGACCGACGTCAGGACGTGTAGGACAGGATGAGGGGCGTCAGGAGACGCGTGCAGCAGCGTCTGAAGCTGGCGCAGCAGCTCGTCGACCGGTCCGGCGGTCCCGCCGTGTCCTGCAACGAAGGTTCAAGCCACTCCGCGAGCGGCTCCGGCTGTTCAGGCACGAGACTGACCAGCGTCATGCCGAGTCAAGCTACACCGCTGCTGTCCAAGACGCACGCAGCTGCCGTAAGACGGCAGTCTGCAGAGCGCCACTCACACCTCTGTGTGCGGCGCGACACCTCCGTTGCGCCCCGCCCTACACAGCCAACCAGGGCCGGTTGACCGTTGGTACGGAGCGCAACGCCAGACCAAGGATCTGGATGTTTGTCCAGTATTTGGAGCGGTCATCATCGAGGTTCTGGCCGAGTATGCCTATGACCTTGAGCCGGTCGTAGGTGGCAGCTTTTCTAAAGGAACTCTTGGTATCCTTACAAAACTTTGGGAGCTGTGTAAGGAATTTCGGTATCAGTGTCGGCATCAACCGTAGGCATGCTGCAGCCGCTCGGTCGTTTCGAGGAGCGTTTCTGGGCACGCGATTACTCGGCTCCAGCAGGTCGACGCAAGGCGGGCGCCTACCGGGCCTTTATCCCAGACCGTATCGCCGAGCGGGAGTTCGTGCTGGCCAGCGGTGCTGTCCAGGCGGTCGCGGAGGCGACGAGCGCCCTCGCCCACTTGCAGGGCGCGCGAGTGCAGCTGACGTCGCTTTGGGCGCTCGCCCGCAGCCTGCTGCGCTCCGAGAGCGCCGCGTCGTCTCGTATCGAGGGGGTCCAGATCTCTCACAGGCGGCTCGCGCGCGCGCTGTACATAGGCGCGAAGGGCCGTGGCGACGATAGGCGGGCGGCGGAAGTGCTTGGCAACGTCGAGGCGATGGAACGAGCGATCGAGCTCGGCCAGACAGGGCAGCCGCTGCACGTCAGAGACATCCTCGAGATCCACCGCACGCTTCTGCGATACACCGAGGACCAGGAGATCGCTGGTGTTATGCGCGCACGCCAGAACTGGATAGGCGGCAGCGACTGGCATCCGATCGGAGCCGTCTATGTTCCGCCCCCGCCGGAGTTCGTGACCGGGCTGCTCCAGGATCTGTGCGCCTTTGCGTCTCGCACAGATATCGCCCCGGTCGCGCAGGCGGCGATCCTTCACGCTCAGTTCGAGAACATCCACCCGTTCGCCGACGGCAACGGGCGTGTCGGGCGCGCGCTGATCTACTCGCTGCTCCGCCGCCGGGGCGATCTCGCCAACTATCTGCCGCCGATCAGCCTCGCTCTCGGCGCCGAACCGAAGGGGTACGTGGCTGCGCTCGGGGCATACAGTGCAGGCGAAGTCAGCATCTGGTGCGAACTTTTCGCAACCGCGACGGTTCGCGCCGTGCGCGAGGCCGAGGATCTAGCCGCGGCGATCGGGCGGCGTCAGGCGGTCTGGCTCGAGCGTCTGGGTAACCCTCGACGCGATGCGGTGGTGCGGCAGATCATCGCTGCGCTCCCGGGAACACCAGTTGTCGACGTGCCCGCCGTCCAGCAGCTAACCGGTCGGTCCCACGTCGCCGTCGGCAACGCGATCAGCCAACTGGAGCAAGTCGGTGTTCTCAGGCTTCTTTCAGAGCGCAAGTGGGGGCGCGTATGGGAGTGCCCCGAACTGTTCGCGCTCGTCGAGGAGATCGAGAGGCGGATCGCGACGCCGCTCCGGTAGAGCTTCGTTTCCGCCACGCACCGACCCGGCCGACAGAGCGAGGTCTTGGCCTTAAGGTGGGCGTTGGTCGCACGAGGCGATCGGGTGGCGTGTCCCCTCTCTACATAGAAAGCTATTTAGAGAGGGGTTGGATGATGGCTAGGGCGGGCGTGGGAAAGCAGATGGGTGGATCGGCGGCACGTGCCCGTGCGTCGGGTCGCAGTGTCGACGCGCCGTGTGGTCCGACGGAGATTCAGCGGGATTACCGGACGCTGCTTGACCGGGCCAAGAACGCTCCTCAGGAAGTGCTCGACTCCGATGGCGAGCTACTTCTCATCCAGGCCAAGGATGTAGCGGATTTCCAGCGACGGTTGCAAGCGCAGGTCGCGGAGACCGCCCGTTTCCTAGCGGTCTACAACGAGCATCGCGAGGTGGTGCCGGCTGAGTGGGCGATGCAGACCGCCTATCCGCGGCTTGCTGCGCTCTCGAGTGATGAGCTCGAGGAGTTCGCCAGGGAGCTCGTGGCGTACACGTTCGACGCCGGCCAGCGTGGCACGCTCGAGCAGGTGGAGGGCAACCTGCGCCCGTGGGAGTCGACCGCCGGGATCCATGGACAGCCGGACGTGATGCGAGCGTTGCTAGCGCCGGTCGACCTGGACGGGATCCTCGAGGTCCATCCTCCGTCGGAGGGGCAGGTGCGGGCGACCGCGGGGTGACGCGGGAGGTTCATGCGCCCAAGGGGCGCTACTCCAGGCGCCACAAGATCTTTGCACCGTCTATCGCAATTGGAACAACCTGTGCCAGGACCGGCCCGGGCTGATGCGCAGCTGCTACATCGAGCTGGCGGACAACCCGTCCCCCACGATGCAGACTAATAGCCACCACCAGTTGAAGGGCAGGCTCAAGGGCTTCTGGGAGCACGAGGTCGACGGTGGCGCGCGTGTGCGCTACAAGCGCGGCCCTGACGATCGTGTCGTTGTGCTCGTTGTCTATGCCGGTTCGGCCCCGCCAGACACCCACTGACGGCGTGCACGTGATCTGCAAACCAGAGACTCATCGTGGCCGACCGCCTCACTACCTTTGGGTGAGACGGGGGACGTCGCGTACGCGGGCCAACCAGGACCGCGCCACCGCCGTGAGACGCACGATCATGTCAACCTGCCACTTGAGCGCTCGGCGGCCGAGCGCTCAGACGCCCACAGTCATTGGAGCTTGCCGTACCCGTTGGTGCCTGGTTAGCGGCGACTGAGACGCCCGCGCATGACAAGATGAAGACCGGGCAGATCGCTCGAATACGCTCACGCCAGAGATAGCTCTAGGGACCCCACCAGCCATGACACACGCCGCTCTTTTGCTCGCCGCCTCCGACACCGCCAGCGGCGTGGGCATCCCGATCGCGATCGCCGCCGGGCTGGTCTCGTTCCTCTCCCCGTGCGTGCTGCCGCTCGTGCCGGGCTACCTCTCGACGGTGATCGGGGTCGCCCCGGCCGACCTGCGCCAGACAGGCAAGCTGCGCGTGCTCAAGCCGAGCCTGTTGTTCATCGCGAGCTTCTCCTCGATCTTCATCCTGCTCGGCCTGGGCGCCACCGCGATCGGCTCCTCGCTCAACAGCCACCGCCACACGCTCGAGCAGGCCGGCGGCGTGCTGATAGTGCTGATGGGCCTCGTGTTCCTCGCCACCCCATTCGTGGGGTTCGTCAACCGCGAGTGGCACCCGCAGAAACTGCTCGCGCTGGCCGGCCGCGGCGGGCCGCTGCTCGCCGGCGCCGCCTTCGCGATCGCCTGGACACCGTGCACGAGCGTCACGCTCGGCGCGATCCTCACCCAGGCCGCCGTGTCAGGGTCGGCGGCGCACGGAGCGCTGCTGCTCGCCTTCTACTCGCTGGGGCTCGCGATCCCGTTCCTGGCAGTCGCGCTCGCCTTCGAGCGCACGGCCGGCGCGCTGGCGCTCGTCAAACGCCACTTTCCGCTCGTGATCGCGCTCGGCGGCGCGGTCATGATCGCCCTCGGCGTGCTGATCCTCACAGGGGAGTTCACAATCCTCAACGCGAGGGCCAACAGCTTGCTGCAGGGCACGGGCCTGGATTTCTCAAACGTCTAGGCGCGAGCTTCGGGCGAGCGGTGAACTCGCCCCCTCACACTGCCGGCGCCCCTTGCAGCTCTCAAGCGCCCGTCAAGATCTGTGAGCTCACGCCCGTGTCCCTGGCGAGCAGCTCTAGCACGGCGGCGACGGCCGCCTCGACGCTGCTCTCTGGGGTCAGCTCGAGCTCCGGCCGAGTGGGCGCCTCGTACGGGTCATCCACGCCCGTCAGACCGTTTAGCTCGCCCGCCGACGCGCGCGCATACAACCCCTTGGCGTCCCGTTGCGCACACACGTCCAGCGGTGTGTTGACATAGATCTCAAAGAAGCTCAGCCCGTCGCGCTCGTGACGCTCGCGCACCTCGCGGCGCAGCGCCTCATACGGCGAGATCAGTGCGGCGATCGCGACCGCGCCCGAGTCGGCGAACAGCCTGGCGAGCTCGCCCACGCGCCGCACGTTCGCCTCACGGTCGGCGCGACTGAAACCGAGGTCCCCGCAGATGCCGTGCCGCAAATTGTCGCCGTCCAACAGATACGCCGCCGCCCCTTCCTCGACCAGGCGCTGCTCGAGCGCGGCGCCCAGCGTCGTCTTGCCCGAGGAGGGCAGCCCGGTCAGCCACACCGTCGCGCCGCGAGCGGCGAGAGCCTCCCACCGGCGCGTGCGTGAGAGCTTGCCTTCCTGCCAGGTAACGTTAGGGCTGCGGTCCACCGGTATGGGCTTTCTGTTCGTATCTTGATAACTCGTTAACGCGCCGCGTTAACGGCCCTAACATACCCCGCTGCAGAGAGTTGTGCGCCTTTAGCTTGACGAAGCAGCGGGTATAGCGAGCTTGACGTGCGGCTAAGGTGTTCTGTCTGCGTGCGTCCACGCGTTCGTCGTTTCACCCCGATGGGACTATTCCTGCTCACAGCCCTGCTCAGCACGCTGACGCTGCACAGCGACATCGCGGCGGCCTCCTCGGCGCACAAGGCCAACCCGAACCTGCAGGGCATCCACAAGATCCAGCACGTGGTGATAGTCATGCAGGAGAACCGCTCGTTCGACAGCTACTTCGGCACCTACCCGGGCGCCGACGGGATCCCCATGGCCAACGGCCAGCCCGCCGTGTGCGTGCCAGACCCGCAGAGCGGCACGTGTGTGGCGCCCTATCACGACCCCAACGACCGCAACCACGGCGGTCCCCACGGCCGCACCTCCGCCTACGCGGACGTCGACTCGGGGCGGATGGACGGCTTCATTGCCAGCGCCCAGAGAGGCAAGGGCTCGACCTGCACCGACCCCAACGATCCGGTCTGCACGGTGCCCGGCGCGACCGACGTGATGGGCTACCACGACGCCGGCGAGATCCCCAACTACTGGGACTACGCGAAGAACTTCGTGCTGCAGGACCACATGTTCGAGCCGGACCTCTCCTGGAGCCTGCCGGCGCACCTGTTTGAGGTCTCCGGCTGGTCCGCGCGGTGCCAGATCACCGGTGACCCGCTGAGCTGCGTCAACGCCCCGCAGTGGCCACAGACCCCGCCTGACTTCAGCAAGACAGGCTCGGTCCCCGACTATGCGTGGACGGACCTCACCTACCTGTTGCACCGTCACCACGTCGGCTGGGCCTACTACGTCTTTGCCGGCGGCGAGCCCGACTGCGCCAACGACGAAGCGGTCACCTGCACCCCCGCGGGACAGAACGCGGCGACACCGGGGATCTGGAACCCGCTGCCTTACTTCGACACGGTGCGCGAAGACAACGAACTGTCGAACATCCAGTCGCTGACCAACTTCTACACGGCCGCGCGCGAAGGCCAGCTGCCCGCGGTCTCGTGGATCGTGCCCAACGAGCGCGTATCAGAACACCCGCCAGCGAGCGTCAGCACCGGGCAGGCGTACGTCACCAGCGTAATCAACACGATCATGCGCAGCCCCGACTGGAACAGCACCGCGATCTTCCTCTCCTGGGATGACTGGGGTGGCTTCTATGACCACGTGCGCCCGCCCACGGTCGACGAAAACGGCTACGGGCTGCGGGTCCCCGGCCTGGTCATAAGCCCCTACGCGCGCTACCACTTGATCGACCACCAGACGCTCAGCCACGACGCCTACCTGAAGTTCATCGAGGACGATTTCCTGAACTCCGAACGCATCAACCCGGCTACAGACGGGCGGCCCGATCCGCGCCCGTCTGTGCGCGAAGAATCCCCGCAGCTCGGCGACCTGCGCCGCGACTTCGACTTCAACCAGCCGCCGGCGCCGCCACTGCTTTTGCCGACCAACCCTCAGCCGTGGTCGCTGCCGGCCGCGTTCCGGCTATTAGTCGCCGAAACCCCGTTGCGCCAGACGCCGCGCTTCCACCAGAACGGTCTGGTCGTAGTCGTGAGCTGCCTCACCCGCTGCCATCTGAAGATCAGCGGGCACCTGACGATAGGCCCGTCCGGCAGGAAGGTGGACGTGATCCC
>JANWLE010000071.1 GCA_025451035.1 Solirubrobacteraceae bacterium | reverse complement strand
TCGCTAGCAGATCGACTCAAAACACCGACACCGCATAAGACGTCGTCGTGAGAATAGTGAAAAAAAGCGAGTGAAGTTAGACGAGGTCAAGCAGTACTAAAGGAGAAAAGCGCGCCCGCCACCGCCGGACGTCGGACTCGCGCAGCACGAGCAGCTCCTCGCCGTCGATCTTGATCTCGGTTCCGCCGTACTTGCTGTAGAGGACCTCGTCGCCCTCGGCGACGTCGAGTGGGATGCGTTTGCCGTCGTCGTCGATCTTGCCGTCGCCGACAGCGAGGACCTTGCCCTTCTGCGGCTTCTCCTTGGCGGTGTCGGGCAGGACGAGGCCGCTCGCGGTCGTCTCCTCCTCCTCGATCGCCCGCACGATCAGACGATCGCCCAGGGGCTTAAGTTTCATGCTGAAAGACCTCCGTTTAGAGATGTGCTTCGGTGTGATCCCCACCGCGCGTGGCGCGCTGGGGTTCTGCTCGGCTGGCACTCTCTGGGTGAGAGTGCCAGCGATCAGGGTCAATATATAGCGCAGTTTGCAGCGGCGGGGATTCCGCAAAGATATGGCGCTCGATCAGGGACGGCGCGCGGCGCTGCCGCTCACCAGCCGTTCGACCTCGCGGCCGCGGTCGGTGAGCGTCCACGCGTTGGGTGCGCCGCGCACCTGGCCGGCTCCGGCATTTTCGATCAGGCCGAGGCGCTCGAGCCGGCTGAGCAGCTTCGAGATCTGCCCCTGGTCCTCGACCCCCGCCTCGGCACCCACCCGGCGGTTGGAGGAGCCCGGACCGGCCGCGATCGCAAGCAGCACCCGCATCGTGCGGTAGGTCAGGCGCATTTCCAGGTCACGCAGCGGATCGCCGCGCCCCGCGGGTGGGCGCTCGCGCGGCGAGGGGGCCGGCCGTGAGCTTTCGCGTTTGGCGGCGGCGGGCCCGAGATAGGGCAGCACGATCATTCCCATCAGCGGGCCGGTCAGCTCCAGAAGCGAGGGGCTGCGAGCGTCGATCAGCCGCGCGTGCAGGACCGAAAGCACCCCACCGACCACGCCCTCGGCGGTCAGCGGCGGCAGCGCCTTCGACCCCTTCGTTTCGCCACGGCCTTCGTCGACCAGGGCGATCAGCTGGTCCATCAGGCGCGTGCGCCGCTCGTGCACGCGCGGCCCGGCACCGAGTGTCTCGACCACGCACAGGCGTCCCATCCCCGGCTCGTCGGTGAGGAATTCGAGCAGTCCCATTAGCCCAATGCGCACGCGCAAGCGCCAGCGCTGCTTGGGGTCGTAGTCGAGCAGCATGTATTCGCGCGCTCGCTCGATCGACTGGTCCAGCGCGGCGGCGAAGCAGTCCTCGAAGTCGTCAAAGACTTCATAGAAGGTCCGGCGCGAGACCCCCGAGCGGCCGACAACGTGCGCGACCGTCGACTCGGCGCGGGTGCGCTCGGAGACGATGTCGATCATCGCGGCGACCATGCGCGCGCGCTGGATCTCGGCGACATGACCGCGAGCGCGCGCGGCCGGATGGACTTGGCGTAGGGGGGTGGCGGCAGTGCGGCCGCGAGAATGGCGAGATTGACGCTTGGCTGGCATAGGGAGAAGTGGTTGGGGTCGGCTTGGAATACGCGTGCCCGGCGTGGCCGGGCGAGCCACGGCAGCTCTCTCTCTCTCTCTGAACTGCATACCTTTGTTACTCAAAAGTCGACTACGCATTGTTTGAACCTTCCAATCGCGTTTCTAGGAACGAAACGCTCTGCCATTGAGATAAAGGACAACAGTTAGATTGATTGGAAAAGAGCCCAATACAACCTCTCAACAACTCCATGCTCCAGCCAAACGCGTAAAACGCGTTTGGCATTGATGCCTCACACCCGAAGATGTGAAGCCGCAGAGCTGTCGCGCGCCCGGTAGGCGCGCGACAGAGTCCTCCTGACTACAAAGCTCGCGCGGGCCGGCATCCCGCCGTCCCTTAAAAAACATCGTTACACAAAGTGAGACCGGCCTGCGGCCTGCGCGCGCATCACAAATAGATGCGCGCTTATAACCCACCTTCCCGCCCCCAACCCTACGCTCCGCTTGGGAGGGAAGTATACCTCCGGCTTGAGACGAGACGCGGCTTGTGCAGCACCAGGAACGGTATGCGGGCACCGCGGCTTGCTGAAGGGTACAAGGGTCCGCGGTACCCGCTGGGCCCGGCCCACCCGAACCTCGGCGGCATGACCCTCCCAGGCGCCCGCGGAGAGGTATGCGTAGCGCCCAAGCCGAAACTCCCACGGACTGCGTCTGTGGCCCGTCCGGCGCTTGGAGACCGGATAGCACGGCGGCCTCCTCCGACCCCGCGGACTCGCAACCTCTCCCTCTTAACACCTCTCCCCAACCTCTCGCTTGCTGCTTCAAGACCAAGAGCCAAGACGCGCCCAACCGCGCCTCCGACCCTGTACAGTGCATAAGAACACATTTTTACGCTGGCGTCAAGTGGCCCCACCAGAATATTTCGGCGTCGATGTGGAGGCCCTATCCAAGCCGAGAAAGTAGCTCGTCACCAGTCCCCAATTTGGCTCTATTGCGCGGATTCCGAGGCATTTCGGCAGCTAATGTGATAGGCCCAGATGTCTGGTCGAACCCCTCCAACGGCGTCCTAGCGTGGCTATAGATAGGCTCTCGAAGCACACCCCAAGGGCCGCTGGCGAGCACGGCCTCTTACGCGAGCGACTAATCGCTGCCGCGGCTGACGTCGTCGCAGAGCGCGGCTACCGTGCGACGACTATCTCCGAGATCGCGCGCCGCTCAGGGCTCTCTCGCCGCTCATTCCATGCCGAGTTCAGCACCAAGGAAGAGTGCTTGGTCGCTGCGTTTGATTCGTTTGTCGGGCAGCTGTCGGCACGGCTCGTATCCGCTTACCACGGGGTGCCGTCGACGCGAGCCGTCGACGCGCCAGCGCTGCGTGCGGCCATCAAGACCTTGATGCACATAGTCGCAAACAAGAGCTCGCTCAGCTGGCTTGGTCTGGTGGAAGCTCCGGGGGCCGGGCCGGTGGCCGTTGACCACTGCCAGTCTGCCCTGTACTCATTTGCCCGTCTTCTATCCGACGCGCTGCCTAAACCGACCTGCGGGGGGGTACATAACCTGAACGTGTCACGTGCACTTGCTGGCGGCGTTTGGGACGTTACTTACGCCCACTTGGTGATTAACGAGGCGGATAGAGTGGGCGCGCTTTCTGATCCGATCGTTGACTGGCTACTCTCATATACGACACACCCAGCCTCTGCACGGCCTGGAACGCCGCCTTCCCCTGTTACTCGTCATGCTTCTCGTTGCAGCGCAAGTGACGCTTCACAAATCGCGCGACATACTGCCATAACCGGGTCGCGCCATTCTTCGCCAGAGACGCTCGCCGCTCGCCGTGAAGTAATGCTGGCGACAGCCGCCCTTATCCGACGGGGCGGATACCACTTGACCACCGTTGGCGACATCGCGAGGGAGGCGAAAGTCACCACATCTGGATTTTACCGTCATTTCACGAATAAGGAATATGCCGTATTGGCAGCCGTCGACGAATGGTGTCAATGCGCTTTGCCGCGTGCGGCAGTTGCTTACCAGAGCGCCGGCTGTGCGACAGCTGGCGTCGGACACCTCATCGCAAGTCTCGTGACATCGCTGCGTGACGAGCCCGATCTGGGTCGTATGGCGATGGTGGATGTGCTCGCCTTGGGTGCGCTAGGGCGCGCCGCGCACGACCAGATCAGACAGTGGCTAGCCAATATCCTGATGTCTGCATTTGGGATAGAACCCGCGCGGCATGTTTCGCTTCACACCACCGTGGGGGCTGTCTTGAGCGGACTACAGTCCTACACGCTGCAGTTGGATAGCGGTCCACATTCAGACCCGACCGACAGTCTCATCTTCGTAGCACTGGCACCGTTCGCAGGTGGCGAGGCTACGGCACTGCCAGAACCTACGGGCAACTGAGGTCCACAAGTACTGAAAGGTCCGGATATCCTGTCCGCGGCGTCAGACCAGCGTTACGCCCGCTGCCCCACCCCACGCTTGCTCCAGTCACAGCGGCAAGCATTCGGACAGAACCGTCTGTAGAGCCTACGCGGCTAACCTCCCCACACTCGCTTAGCAGAGCCAGACAGGTCCGATTCTGGACCTACCTAGCGCAAATCACACATCACTTCGACATAAGAACACGTCTTTATCACTCAATTGCTGCATCTCTCCATGCTGACGCCATATTGTTACGTACGGCATCGATATCCGCCGGTATTGTCCGAGCCGCGTGTCTTCTCGAAAGTCCTCTTCTGCACCTCACCGGGTGCCCGAAAAGCTCGCTCCAGGGCATCGTTTGCCACACGACCAGGTCGCCGAGAGCCAGCGCGAGCGCCTGATCGCAGCGATCACCGACCTCGCCCACGAACGCGGCTACTGCGACACCACCGTTAGCGATGTCTTGCGGCGCGCCGCCGTGTCGCGCGCCTCCTTCTATCAGCTGTTTAGCAACCGTGAACACTGTGCACTAGCCGCATTCGATGTGCATGTCGCGCGCCTGCAAGCTGAGGCCATCTCCGCGTATAGGAGTCGGGATCTCGACAGCCAGCAAAGCCTGCGCGCTGCGCTTGACCGTGTATTGCATGCCGTTATCTCATGGCCCGCTGCCGCCCGCCTGTGGAGCAGTGAGATATCAACAGTCGGTGGCGCCGGCTTGACGCGCCGCGAGCGCGTGGCAAATACCGCGGCCAACGCCTTGGCTGGTGCGCTTGCGGAGATATCTGGCGCAGCGCCGAGGCCGACCGTCGCCAGAGCGATGGTCGGCGCGATCAACAGGCTCATATACACCAGGGTGCGAGACGGCCACGAGCTCGAGCTTCCAGGCATGGTCGATGAGTTGCTTGCCTGGATGTTGAGCTATCGGTCGACAGGGTTCGCTGAGCGCGAGTGGTCCGGCCGCCGCGGCAGCACCGCCACAGGGAATCCGCTCCCGAGCACATTGACAAGCGATCGCGACGACAAAGCCGCAACGATACGCGAGCGAATCGTTACCGCCGTCGCCGATCTGGCCTCGAAGCAGGGATATCAGGCAATGACCTACCGCGACATCGCGACCGCCGCCCAGATATCTCTTACAACCTTTTACAACAACTTCGCGAACAAGCAAGAGGCCTTCCTCGCCGCGTTCGATGTGACAAGCGATCGCCTAACAGACGTCGTCGTACAGGTTTTCCAGACCACCTCCGAGCCCGCCCGCGCTCTCAGCGATTCAGTGACCGCGCTTGTGAACGAATTCAACGTCGATCAAACCAAGTTGCGACTTGCCTTCATAGAGCTGCCCTCTACCGGCCGGCCAGGGTTGCAACGGCTCGACAGAGTCCTGCAGGCGGCGCAAGATGGACTCAGAGAGAGCTTTGGGCCACGCGTCGAACGGTGCGATGCTGCTCACGAGATCGCGGTGGGCGCCATCAGCGAGATTCTCGTTAGCCACACCGTTACTGGGCGACTGGCAGAGCTGCCACGCATGGCGCCAGAACTGTCTTACATCGCGCTCACTCCCCTCGTCGGCACCGATGCGGCCCTGGAGGTGAGAACAGAACCAGCCTGATCGGCGAGATCTCGCCATAGGCCGACGGTGCCTGCAACCAGACGACTAGAGAAACCCGATCCGGTCCGGCGGCCAGTAGGTGAAGAAGGCGTCGCCTATGATCCAGCTCGTCGGGACCGGCCCCCAGAACCTGCTGTCATCCGAGACGCCGCGGTTGTCGCCCATCATGAACCAATGCCCAGCGGGAATCCTGATCGGCGTGGGCAAGTTGCACTCAAACCCGCCGCCACAAGGACGGATCTATAGGTAGTTCTCGCGCTTGCCGTTGCGATATGCGTGGCCTTCCTTGATGTAGAGCATGTCGCCTGGGCCGGCGACGATCCGCTTGATGAATGGCACTTTGGTGTCGGCTTCCGGCACAGGGCTCGAGCAGGCAGCGCCACCGGGAGAGACCATGTGCGGCGTCGGCCCACACACCTTGTCAGAGACGTTCTTTGGAGGGCGGAGCACCACGATCTCGCCGACGTGCGGTCCGCTCAGGCGCATTCCGATGCGATTCACAAGCACGCGCTGGCCAACCTTCAAGGTCGGTTCCATAGAACCGCTCGGGATGCGGTAGGCGTGGACGGCAAGCGCCATGCCGACCGCCACAAGCGAGCTCCAAGAGCCCGTTGTGTTTGGAGCCTGGCTTGGCTTTGGGAATCTCAATTTTCACGCTGTGCCCGCGCTTGGTCGCATCGCCGCCAGGCGGCTGCCTGCGTGCGCCTACCAGCCCTTGGTTCTTCGGTAGCCGATAGTTTTGCTCGCCCTACCGGCCCGCGATGGGGTCTTGTCCATACGGGGTGCCATGGCTACGACGCCGGTCGCAGACCGGTGTTTGACCTCGATTGCGCATGCCTGTCGCTGATCTGCCCACCACGGCTATGTCACCGACCGTCTCTTACCGAGGTCCACACGCTAATCCGGCCCGCTAGAGCTACGGTAACGGAGCGGCTACTGGCCACATGTAGCAGAGCAGACCTGGCAGGCTGCCCGGCGTACCATCAGCGTCGTTCCAGGCGGGGCTCTACTGCTCCCGAGCGCGTTATGCTCGCTGCGTGCTAGCCATCGGGGTACCTGTGCTGGGAGCTCTCGTGGCGAGCATCGCGGGTTACATGCTTTTCGCACATCTGGCGCCACGGCTGCGCGTAAAGACCCCACGCGAGCTTTCTACGAGTAGGCGACGGCTGTTGTGGCTGATCCTGTTCACAACAGTGGCCATCTCGATGGCATGCGCTTGGGCGATCCTCAACGGGCATGCGGTCATCGGCATCGGCGTGCTGATAGCAGTCTTCCTCCTACCTGATCTCGTGCTCATCCCGCTGCGCATCAGGCGATCCCGGCGCCGCGCCGCCGATGCGTCCGAAAAGCTATGCCGTGATAGCCCCGGCCTATGAGAACGACGGCGGCTGCAGCGGGCCGCTGCAAGCGCAGTTCTCGAACAGTTCCGCGGTCGACCCGCTGCCCGCGATAAAGACGTCGCCATTCGGCAGTGGCACTGCGCGCGCCCCGGCGGGCGGGGCGGTCGTCCAGCCAGGCAGCTTGGAGAAGCGGCGGGTCTTCGGATTGAACACTTCCGCGTCAGCCTGAAACACGTTGTTGCCCGTATGGCCGCCGGCGATCAAGATCCGTCCGTCGCGCTAGGCACTTCCCACACGCCCTACCTAGGCCCACAGGGAGATAACCTACACTGCGCCATTAGGTCCACTGCACGCTGATAGCTGCCCGTGCGTGCAGCACATCGCTGTAACCCTGCCACTATCAGTGACTGGCTGCTATTCGCCTCTAGCCACCGCTGGTCACACTGCGTTTCCCCCTGTCCACCATATTCGCGGGAACCCGAGTCGACTAGAGCCGACACCACCCATAAACATGACCGCCGTTCCTACGAGGGAGGGTTCCGGCCCACCAGTTGTAACACCAACTCTCATGCCTCTAACGATACAGCCTGCTTGGGAGGCGACGCTTCCGATGGCCACCAGCTGGGTGTGAGCGCAGCACAAACAGTCTCTGGGTGATGCTGGCTACATGGGCCGCTACACGTAGTCTCCAGGTCTCGCCGATCCCGCTCGCCGACAGCCACCCACGCCTTGGGCGTCG
>JANWLE010000070.1 GCA_025451035.1 Solirubrobacteraceae bacterium | reverse complement strand
CGACGCCCAAGGCGTGGGTGGCTGTCGGCGAGCGGGATCGGCGAGACCTGGAGACTACGTGTAGCGGCCCATGTAGCCAGCATCACCCAGAGACTGTTTGTGCTGCGCTCACACCCAGCTGGTGGCCGTGTGAAGCGTCGCCTCCCAAGCAGGTCGTATCGTTAGCACATGGTCTTCACGATCAAAGATGGTCTAGCCGTTGAGAGTTCGGCTAGAAATCGAGCGCGGTTGTGTGGAACCGGTCAACGAGCGCTCGCAGAAACCTCTGCCCTCGTGCCCGACCAAGTTGGAGATGCCGGCGCACAGAGTGCCGCCTGCCATATCGACACGACAGCCACAGGTGAGGTCTTCGATCCCTTGAGCGAACGCGGCATATGCGTTTCCCCCAAGGATGTGAGCGTATCCAAGTGTGATCCCAGGGCCCGGGGACGCTCGTCTGTCAGACAGGCTCCGTCGTCACTTCCAGCGCTACGTCCGGGCCCACCAACACACACAGGACCACATAGGAGAGCTCGGGCGCTTGCCGGGGCAGCTCATCCAGACGTCCTGTGATGGTGCTGCTGATGAGAAGCTCACTCATCGCACCCACCGCAAGCTCGCAGGCGGCGCCACGTGCATAGTCTTGCGAAGGCCTGCCAGCTAGGGCTTGCTGTGCCGCTTGCAGGACCTCGTCGAGTCGCTGCAGTCCGGCTCGGCCCGTCAACGGTAGCTGCAGGCAGGCCAGACGCATGGCGGCCTGGTCGCTGCTGGCCTCGTCAAGGAGCGCGGTCACCGCGTCTCGTAGACCCCGAGCCGGATCCGGAGCGGCGTTGAAGGCGCGTGTGACTGCGCCAATCAGCCGATCGCTGGCTCCCCCGAAGGCGGCAAGGAAGGCCTCCTGCTTGTTGGCGAAGTTGTTGTAGAAAGTCGTAAGAGAGATCTGGGCGCCAGCTGCGATGTCGCGGTAGGTCATAGCCTGATACCCGCGCTTATCAGCCAACTCGCCAACGGCCGCGATGATTCGCAGACGTATGGCGGCTTGCTGGCGAGAACCCTCCTCTGCTGACGTGCGCGCGATGCGAGCAGTCACGCCGGCGCTCGGCAAGGCAACGCGCGGGCGCGAAGGAGATGAGAGCGCTGCTGACTGGCAGCGTCTCATCCAATCGATAAAAGCCGTGGCTGTGGCCGGGAGCTCGAGCTCGAGCCCGTCGCGCACTCTTGTATAGATGAGGTGGATAGCCGCTCCGACCATCATCCTGGCCGCTGTCAGAGTTGGTGCGACGTCCGAGCCATCGGCGAGCACGCGAGCCAAGGCAGCGGCCGTGGTGCTCGCGATGCGCTCTCGGCGCTCCAAGCCGGCGGGGCTAACCGTTGATATCTCGCTGCTCCACAGGCGCGCCGCGGCTGGCCAGGAGATGATTACCTGAAACAGGTGATCAAGCGCGGCGCGCAGCCTTTGATCACTATCGAGATCGGGGTTGCGATAGGCCGAGATCACCTCTGCCTGCAGGCGCGCCACATGTGTGTCAAACGCAACGAGGGCGCAGTGTTCGCGGTTATCGAATAGTTGATAGAAAGAGGCACGCGACACCGAGGCTCGCTGTAGAACATCGGTAACTGTGGTCTCGCAATAGCCTCGCTCGTGGGCGAGGTCTGTCATCGCGGCGATCAGGCGCTCGCGTTGGCTCTCTGCGACCTGCTCGTGGGGCAAGCGGTGCCCGGGCGCGAGCTTTTCGGGCGCCTTGCGAGGAGCAGGAGAGGACCGTTGAGAAGACACGCCGCTCGGACAATAGCGGCGGATGTCGATGGCGTACCTAGCAAAATCGCCCTATCAAGGTAAGAAGAGAACAATAAGTGATAAAGACACGTTTTTACGACTGAATGGGTTTGTTTGACTGCCGCTTGTCACCTTTCGGGCCAGGTGATGGTGGGCGAGGGCGGCATCGCCGCAGCTGCACCTGCAAACGGTGCCAGCGCTATGAAGGTCAGGTCATTCGTGGGGTCTGGGAGCGAGCGCTCGGCCAGCTGCAACGTGTATGAGCGCAGGGCGCTCATGAGGGCCCCGACCGTTGCCTGCAGCGCGATGTGCTCGCCTGGAGGCGGCGTAAATGCGAAGGTCAGGATATCGGTGAGGCGCTGGCGGATGTGACTGTGCGCGGAGCGCCCCCGCTCCTCCAAAGCGAGCACATCGACCATCGCAAGACGTGCCAGGCTGGGTTGATCCTTCAGCGTCTGCACGAGGCTCGCAATCGCGTTGGCGACCCCGACCGCGGGAGAGGCCCCGCTTTGACATGAATCGGCGGCACACTGGAATGTGTAGCGGCACCATTCGTCTACCGCGGCCAGCACCGCCGATGCCTTGTCGGGGAAATGGCGGTAGAAGCTGTGTGTCGTGATGTCGGCTGCCGCGGCGATCTCAGCCACCGTGGCGGCGTGGTAGCCGTGCTCGCTGATGACGGCGGCGGTCGCTTTGATGATTTGGCGTCGAGCCGTGAGCGCTGCAACCGGTAAATACAGTGCGCTATCCGTGGACATGTGCTGTGGGAACGGCACGGCACTGGTTGTTGGATAGCGCGCGTTGGCGCGGGTCGTGAGGGGGCGCGAGCCTTGAACAGGCTGTACGAACGCCGGATGCTTCGTGTAGGAGAGCAACCAGCAAACGAGTGAGTCTGTGAGCCCCTCGAGCGCGTCGACGTGGCAGTTGACTAAGCGGTCGTACGCGAGGCTCGAGATGCCGCCGGCCAGCGCGCGTGAGACCTCGGGACTGCGTAGCCTGTCTGGCGCCCGGTCGGGCAGCGAGTCGGCCAGCAGGCAGGCAAAGCAAGACAGGGCAGACTCCCAATGGCTGATGGCTCGTGGGCCGGCGGCTGGAATCTCCACCAGGCAGACCCAGCTGAGCGAGCGCCTGGTTGCGAGTGTGTGCATCAGCGTCGTGAGCGCCGCCCGGAGCGTCTCCTCATAGTCGCGAGAGCTCGAGGAGCTACGGCCGCAGACGGACACCAGGCGGGCTGACAGCTGCCGCACGAATGAGTCAAAGGCGGCCAGCACGCACTCCTCCTCGCTGGCGAACTCCCGACTGAAGGAGCTGTGAGAGCAGCCGGCGCGCTGCGCGATGTCCGCGGCTGCAGCCGAGTGGTAGCCGCACTGGGCGACGACGTCAATCGCCGCTGCAAGCAGTCGCTCGCGCAGGAAATCTCTCTGATCGGGGGCGACTGGGGTGTCCAGCGGGGGCTTCTCTAGCGACACGGCAGGGGACCGTGGGGCGGTTCGATGGAACTGGGGCGATTGACAGTAGCCGCCAAAATGCCTCGTAATCCGCACAACAGAGTCAAGTTTGGGACCGTTGACTAGCGATTTGCCTGTCCCTTGTTCAAGAGGGCAAGATCGCTATCCGGGAAATGGTGGAAACTCCTTGACCAGGACGTAAGAATATGTTTTTATGCACTCTACACTGTCGGATGGTGGGTGAGGAGCATCTCGGGCGCCCACGACGTGGAGCTAGCGAGAGGTTGGCCAGAGGTGCTGCGAGGAACAGATTGCAGTCGCGTGATATCCGCGGGGCCTGGCGCCCTCGCTCGGCGGTGCGCCGGCGGGCCGCTGAGCGCCTCCGTGGGTGCTCGTAGGTGTGCGCCAGGTAGCTCGGCGGGTGTCTTGTGGCTTGCCGCAGCCGATGTCCGTCGCGGGCCTGTCGCTAATAGGGACGCGAGCAGCGGCTCCGTCTTGCGCGCCGGCAGTGTGGCGGTAACACACGGACGGCGCGGGCGCTGCGGATGCGGCTTATAGCCCGCGCTGCTCTACGGCCTCACCAACGCTGTCTCATCGGCCTGCTCGGATGGCGAAAGAGGTAGACGCAGCCGACTTAAAATCGGCCGCCCCTGGGGGGGCGTGGGGGTTCGACTCCCCCTCCGAGCATTCCTCGATCTTCGCCAGTCAGCTTCCTCATAGCTGACTGTGGATCGGGCCGCAGGCCGTCCTTGGCTGACTCGCCGTTGACCTGCGAGGTTGAGCAGCGGGCTCAGCGAGCATACCGTCACGCGCCTGACCGGACGGTGTCAGAAAGCTGCCAGAATGTACAGACAGTCAGCTGGAGAGCGGGTGTTCGGAGCACTGAAACCCAGGGTCCTCGAGGTCCTCGTCGCATTGACGGCGCTGCTCTTCGGCTGCCCTGCCGTTGCGGCCCGTGCCGCTGAGGTCGTGAGGCTGCACACCGCCTTTTCCCCCAACCGGCTGGGCGCGTCCACGACAATCTCCTTCGGATTTGAGATCGCCGACAGCGGCGGCGGGCTGCCGTCGCCGCTGACCCATGTCTCCTTGAGCATGCCGGCAGGACTGAACTATCTGACGAGCACGCTGGGAACGGCCAGCTGCCGGCCCGAAGTGTTGATCGAAAAGGGCATCGGCGGATGCCCGTCGAACTCACGCCTGGGGTTTGGCAGCGCATACGCGGAAGTCCCGTTCGGCTCGAGCCGGGCCGGCGAGACCGCGAGCGTGCAAGCCGTGATGGGATCTCCCCGCGGCGGCAACGTCGTGGTGTTGTTCTACGTCCAGGGCTATCAGCCGGTGTGGGCGCCACTGGTCTTCGAAGGGGATCTGCTGCCCGCCTCATCGCCGTATGGCGAAACGCTGTCGACCGCGATCCCCCTGATCAGAGGAGTGCCGGACGGTCCACCCGTCTCGATCCTGCGGGTCAGCTCCACGATCGGCCCCAAGCACCTCATCTACTACACGCACAGGCACGGCCAGGCAGTGGCCTATCACCCGCGGGGGGTGGCGCTCCCGGAGCGGTGCCCCCGCCGCGGCTTTCAGTTCCTCGCTCAGTTCAGCTTCGCCGACGCCAGCAACATCACCGCCACGAGCACAGTCCGCTGCCCGCGCCGCAAATAGCTTGACCCTCAGTTAGAGGAAGCTCGCCGTGACATGGCCGGCTAAATGTAACTGATATGTGAGATCGCTCTCAGAAGGCGCGGTGTGCGTTGCTGCGCACACCCGCGAGAGGAACAGCGAGCGGACGGCTCTTGGCCCAAGCGCCGCCTTCACGATTGCGCAGGCGGCTGCAGCAGATCCGTCTGGCTCGAGGGCAACTCCATTACGTCGCGCGCCACCAGCGCCGCGTACAGCCCTCCCAGCTCGAGCAGCGCCTCGTGGGTGCCTCGCTCGGCGACCCTGCCCTTGTCGAGGACGACGATCTGCTCGGCGTCACGGACCGTCGAGAGGCGATGCGCGATCGTGATCGTCGTGCGACCCCGCGCCAAGCTGTCCAGCTCGGCCTGAACGGCGGCCTCGGTCTGGGTGTCGAGCGAGCTCGTCGCCTCATCCAGGACGAGGACCGGCGGGTTGCGCAGTATCGTCCGGGCGATAGCCATGCGCTGCTTCTCGCCGCCCGAGAAGCGGTATCCGCGCTCGCCGACGACAGTGTCATACCCCTCGGGGAGCGAGACGATCAACTCATGGATGTGGGCCGTGCGAGCCGCCGCCTCGATCTCCTCGTCGCTCGCCTGCGGCCGGGCGAAGCGCAGGTTCTCGCGCACGCTGGCATGGAACATATATGTCTCTTGCGAGACCACGCCCACGACAGCGGCAAGCGATGAGAGCGAGACCTCGCGCACGTCGACGCCGTCGATCGTGACGCGGCCCTGCTGAGGGTCATACAGCCGTGCCACCAGATAGCCGAGCGTCGTCTTGCCCGCGCCCGTCTCGCCGACGACCGCTGTCCTCGTGCCGGCGGGCACGACGATGTCGATGTCCGCGACGGTCGAGGGTCCGGCCGGCAGGTATCTGAAAGACACGCCCTCGAAGCGAACCTCGCCCAGCACCTCCTCGGGACGCAGCTGGATCGGGTCGGGTGCCTCGACGATGTCTACCGGCAGATCGATGTACTCGAAGATGCGGTCGAACAGCGCGAGCGAGGCCTCGATTTCCGGTCCGACTCCCAGCAGCGACTGGATCGGGAACAGGAGCCTCGTCTGCAGCGTCGTGAACGCGACCACCGTGCCGATCGAGATCGAATGCCCGATGAAGCTCTGGCCAGCGAGCCAGTAGATGATCGCTGGCTGGACCGCGAATGTCATCTGGATCGTCGACATCAGCCAGCGCCCGGCCATGCGCGAGCGGACCTCGAGCTCGGCGATGCCCTTCGACTCGCCGGCGAAGCGCTCGGCGAGATCGTTGCCACGGCCCATCGTCTTGCCGAGCATGATCCCCGAAACAGAAAGAGACTCGTTGACCAGAGCGGACAGATCGGCCAGGCGTCGCTGCTGCTCTGTCGTGATCCGCCGCCGGACCTTTCCCACCCGCCGCGTCAACCAGACGAACAGCGGCACGAACACCAGGGAGATCACCGCCAACCGCCAATCCAGCAGGCACATCGCGGCGATGCTCGCCAGCACCGTTGTCGTGTTCTGGGCGATAGTCGTCGCGGTCTGGGTGACGACGTTCTCCAGCCCGCCGATGTCGTTCGCGATGCGTGACTGCACCTCGCCCGTACGCGTGCGTGTGAAGAAGGCGAGCGACATGCGCTGCAGGTGCCGGTAGACCGCCGAGCGCAAATCGTGCATGACGCGCTGGCCGACCGTGTTGGAGATGTATGTCTGCCAGACGCTGAGAGCCGCGCCGATGATCGCGATCGCGATCATCGCTCCGACGAGCTCCGTCAAGAGCGTGCCCTTGTGGTGGAAGATCCCTTCGTCGAGCACTTCGCGCAACAGGAACGGGTTGAGCATCGACAGGGCCGAGCCGAAGACGACCAGCAACAGCACACTCGCCAGATGCAAGCGATAGGGGCCGAACAGACGCAAGATCCGACCCCGCTCCCGTTCGCGGCTGTGGTCCATCAAGCTTGGCGGTTCGCGGTCGGGCCCCCGCAGCGAGCGCATCGCTCCAGTGCCTGGTATGCCGTGAGCCGCGCCGATACCCTCGCGTCCAAAGTGCGCGCTCATATTTGGGGTGTCTGCGGTTGCGAGTGCGCCACACAGTGACACTACCAACCAAGAACAGCCCTCCCGCGGACCCTCCGGTTCAGGATCACGCTCTCTCAGTCGCCTTCGCGCAGACCCGTGCTAATCGCCGCTGGCGGCGGGATGCTGGTGCGAACACCTACCGCGACACAGAGAGACGCCTAGCCGCGATGGAGGAAGAGCTCGCCGCGGACGCGAAAGGCTGCGCGCCTCACGGGACGAGGGCCTATTTGTGCCTCGTCGTAGGCGGAACCCTGCAAAGACGCGTGCGAGCCGGTCCATTTGCGCTTCGACGGTCGTTCTGCCAATGGGCGCCCACACTCAAGAAGTTGGCCGTTTCTGCCGACATCGCAGCAGATGGGGTACGGCCACATACTTGGGACGAGGAACACTGATCCGGGGCGAGGCGAGGATGCCCAGCTGGGCGCCTCCCGCAAGCGGCTGCGGGCATCGCAAGACCGCTGGCGCCGGCTGCTGAGGCATGCCGGCGCACAGGATGGCTTCACGCTGATCGAGGCGCTGATGGCGGCCGT